>NZ_JBHVDM010000019.1:0-99651 GCF_042802775.1 Nocardia sp. NPDC057455
GTCCGGGGCGGTCGGGCGCGGTGCTACTTCGACAAGTTCTCCGGCGGCTGCCACGGACGGCCGTGCGGGTCGTCCGGGCGCTGAGCCGGAGGCTGCGACGGCGGCTGTTGCGGCGGCTGCTGCTGGGCCGGGAAAGCTTCCTGCGGCGGGATGACCGGCTGGTGCGGCGACGGTTCGAAACTCTGCGGGGGCGGTGTCGATATCAACCCTTCGACCGGAGTCCGCGCCGTCGCCTCGGCGGCCCGCACGGCCCGCTCGATGGTCGGGTCGGGGGCGGTGTCGAACCAGTCCGCGACATCGGAGTCGTCCTCCGGCTTGACTTCCGCGCCGTCCGGGGCGGGCGGTTCGTACCGGAACACACCATCTTCGCCCTGCGTGCCGAAGCTCTTGGCGAACCCTTCCAGCGCTTTGCCGAAATCGCTGGGCACCAGCCACACCTTGTTGGCGTCACCGCGCGCGACCAGGGGCAGCGTCTGCATGTACTGATAGGCAAGCAGTTCCGGCGTCGGCTTCCCGGATTTGATGGCGGCGAAGACCTTTTCGATGGCCTTGGCCTGGCCTTGGGCCTGCAGGTAGGAGGCGGCGCGCTCACCCTGCGCCCGCAGGATGCGGCTCTGCCGTTCGCCTTCGGCGGCCAGGATCGCCGACTGCTTGGCGCCCTCGGCGGACAGGATCTGCGCTTGTTTCGACCCCTCGGCCGTCTTGATCGCCGATTCGCGCTGACCCTCCGCGGTCAAGATCATGGCGCGCTTCTCGCGGTCGGCCTTCATCTGCTTCTCCATCGACTCCTGGATCGACGGAGGCGGATCGATGCTCTTCAGCTCGACCCGCGCGACGCGCAACCCCCAGCGCCCGGTCGCCTCGTCCAGCACGCCGCGCAGCTGGCCGTTGATCGCGTCGCGGGAGGTGAGGGTTTGTTCGAGCGTCATGCCGCCGACGACGTTGCGCAGCGTGGTGACGGTCAGCTGCTCGACGGCGGCGATGTAGTTGCTGATCTCGTACACCGCCGCCTGCGGGCTGGTCACCTGGAAATAGACCACGGTGTCGATGTGCAGGGTGAGGTTGTCCTCGGTGATCACCGGCTGCGGCGGGAACGACACCACCCGCTCCCGCAGATCCACCTTGGCGCGCACCCGGTCGGCGAACGGCACCAGGAACGTGAGCTGGCCGGACACGGTCCGCGAATACCGGCCGAGTCGCTCGATCACCGCGGCCTCGGCCTGCGGCACCAGCGCGATGGACTTGAAGACCACCACCACGACCAGCAAGACGAGGACAGCGGCAACGATCAATACAGCCATCAAGGCCCCTTCCAGACGACGGCGGTCGCGCCGTCGATCTTCATGACGTATACGGTCGTACCCGGTTCATAGACTTCGGTCGTGTCCATCGGACGCGCGGTCCACACTTCACCGCCCAGTTTCACCTGACCGGAGTGCGCGGCGACCTGTTCGAGCACCAGGGCGGTCTTCCCCGGCAACGCGTCCACGTTCGTCGGCGTGGGCGGCGGAGTTCCGAAGCGACGCCGGATGATCGGGCGCACGCCGAGGAACAGCACCGCCGAGACCACCGCGAAGACGATGGCGTCCACGACGAGCGAGGTGTCCGCCGCCGCGCTGACACCCGCCGTGCCGAGCGCGGCGACACCGAGCATCAGCAGGGTGAAATCGCCGGTGAGCATCTCCGCCGCCGCGAGCAGAATGCCCGCGACCAGCCAAAAAATTGCGGCCACACGACCACTGTAGTGCGCCGATCATGATATCGGGCGCGACCTTCGCCAGTACTCCCGATGAATTCCTTGCGCGGACGCGCGGCGGCCCGGGTGCACCGAAAGCCGCAGCGGCGGTGCTAGCTTCAGGCAGGTGAGCGGGCGTGACAGGTACAGCGACATCTTCTCCGGCCATCCTCGATCGAAGAAACGGGCGGTGCCGACGGTCACCGCGGAGCGCGACCTGGTCGTCGAAGACGCCGCCACCGGATTCTGCGGCGCGGTGGTCGGATTCGAGCGCAGTTACGACGGTGAGTTCGTCAAGCTGGAGGACGCACGCGGCGCGGTGCGCCTGTTCGCGCTGCGCGAGGCCGCGTTCCTCATCGACGGCGGGCCCGTGACGCTGGTGCGGCCGACGGCCGCCCCGCCGAAGACTCCGAGCCGCTCCGCCTCCGGCTCCACCAGGGTCGACGGTCTGCGCGCCCGGATCGCTCGCGGCAGCCGGATCTGGGTGGAGGGCGTCCACGACGCCGCGCTCGTGGAGCGGGTGTGGGGCCATGACCTGCGCGTCGAGGGCGTAGTCGTGGAGCAGCTGGAAGGTCTGGACAATCTGGCCGCGCGCCTGGCGGAGTTTCGGCCCGGCCCGGGTAAACGGGTCGGCGTGCTGGTCGACCATCTGGTGACCGGATCCAAGGAAACCCAGCTGACCACCGGCCTCGGACCGCACGTCCTGGTGACCGGTCACCCGTTCGTCGACGTCTGGCAAGCGGTGCGCCCGTCCACCCTAGGGATCGCGCGGTGGCCCCGGGTGCCCCGCGACGAGGACTGGAAGACCGGCGTCTGCGAACGGCTGGGCTGGGGCACTCCCCAGGACGGCTGGCGGCGGGTGTACGACGCGGTGAGTTCCTTCCGCGATCTGGAAGCGCCGCTCATCGGCGCGGTCGAGCGCCTCATCGATTTCGTCACCGAACCGGACTAGCGCATTCCGGGTCGCGGGGGCCGAAGCCAGATGCCGGGCGGGTATCCGCACGGACCCGCTCGTCGCAGGCAGCGCGTGGCCCCCGGTTCCCGCGCTGCTCACGAATGCCCTCGCGCATGGATGCCCACCGGTAGCGCCCACCCCTTATGCTCGATAATTATGTGCTCTCCAAGTGCGACGCTGACGGTGTGGGCGAGCTCCTGGCTGGCCGGCCGGAGCGCGCCCGACGACGTTTTGGCCGCCTTGCACGCGTGGGCGCCGAAGCACACGATCGCGGCGGGCGACCCGCTCACCGGCGGCCGCACCGACCTACCGTGGTCCGCGCACGGCAATCTGCCGGGAAGCGGGGTCATGGCGCTGCTCAAAGTGATTCGCGAGACGATGGCCCACCCCGGGGCGCAGCTGCGGCTGGTGCTCCCCGTCCCGGGGGACGTGCGCGGCGTGCCCACCGGCACGGCGTTCGCCGCCGACGCGGTGGAGGCCGAGGAGGGCATCCTGATCGGCGTACCGGGCACCGAAGGTACCGGCCTCATCCCGCAGTGGTCGGACGACGACACGTTGCAGTGGACCGTCTACAGCACCCCCATCCCCGGGGCGCCCGGACCCGACATGTCGCTCGGCGAGGCCGAATACGCGATGCGCGAAGCGGTCCGCGACGCCGCCGACGCGCTGATGCAACTGCATACCACGTCGCTCGGCACGGTTGACTCCGATCCGCGCGAACTCATCGAAGCCGAACTCGCCGACTACTCGCGCCACGACTACCCCGAGTCGATTCCGCTGCGCGCCAGGCGCATTCTGGACACCGCCGATCATGTCGCGGCCATCCTCACGGTGGCGCAGCGGGAGCCGGCTTCCGCGCCCACGTCCGCCAGCGCGATCGGTGCGCAGGAATCGCTGCTGCGGCCGCTGTGGGACGCGATCCGCGCCGCGCGTCTGGTCGCCGTGCACGCCTCCGCGCGCGAGAGCCGCTGACATCATGGCACGGGCGGTATGACATGCGATTTTCCCGCCGTGGCCGCGTTGCCGCCCTCACCGTGCTGATCGGTCTGGCGCTGCATGCCCCGGCCGCGGCGATCGTGGGCGGCACCGACGCGACGACGACGGAATATCCGTGGCTGGCGGCCATCGGCACGCCGATGTTCCTCACCCGCGCTTCCGGCCAGTTCTGCGGCGGCGCACTCGTCGCGCCGGACGAGGTGATCACCACGGCGCACTGCGTGGCCCTGGCGAGTCCGCTCGCGCAGACGCTCACCGTCACCTTCGGCCGCGACGACCTCCGCGAGCACACCGGAAACACGGTGCACGTCAAAGACATTCGTATTCACCCGGACTTCCGGGCGACCGTTCTCGACACGACGACCGCCTATCAGAACGATGTGGCGATCCTTACCCTGGACCAGCCGCAGCCCGGTCCGACGGTCACCGTCGCCGCGCCCGCCGCGGCCGGCACCGCGACCATCCTGGGCTGGGGCGCGACCTTCGAAACCGATGAGGCCAACACCCGGTTGCACGCCGCGAACATCCCTCTGGCCGTCGACGCGGAGTGCGCCACCGCCTACGGTCCGGCCTTCGATACCCGCACCATGCTCTGCGCGGGCAGCCCGACCGCCGACACCGCCCAGTACGACAGCGGTGGACCGCTGATCGTCGACGGACGTCTCGCCGGTCTCACATCCTGGGGCACCGGCGCGGCCCGCCCCGGCTTCCCCACTGTCTACACCCGCGTGACCACCGCGAACTTCTGATCGTTCGGGGCGCTCTGCGCCTTACCGCTGCGGCGGCTGGTACGGCTGCTGCGGCGGATAGGGCTGCTGCTGCGGCGGGTACTGCTGATACTGCGGTTGCGCCGGCGGCGTATACGGCTGCTGGTACTGCTGCTGCTGCGCCGGATACTGCGGTTGTCCCGAGAAATCCTGCTGCGCAGGATACGGCTGCGGGTACTGCTGGACCTGCGGATACTGCTGTTGCTGGTACTGCTGCTGTGGCGGGTGCTGCTGCTGGGACTGGTTTGCTTTCCCTCGCCGGCTCAGCCAGACAATGAGTCCGATGACCACGGCGACGACTCCGATGCACAACAGCAGACCACCGAGCGAGAACCCGCCCTTGCCACTGCTGCGGCCGCGACGCCTGGCCTCGGTGGCATCGAGTGCCACGGTCCACACGTTCGCATCGGACCAGGCGTGCGGATCGAGCAAGGCGGCGTTGGTCAGCATGTCGGCATAGGTCATCGAGAGGTACCCCCGGGAAGTCGGATTCGGCGATCGGTCGCAGGCGATGCTATCGCGCCTGCTCCGCCTCAATTCCCAGCGCTGGGACGGCGCGGCAGCGCGCAACAACCGACGGCACACGGTTCGCCGTCGCGCGTGCAGCCGTAGCCGGGGACCATCCCGAGTCGCCGGGCTTCGATGCCGTGCCACTGCTCGGAGACCAGCTCGACGATCAGCTTCGCGAAGCGCGGGTCGGTTCCCGGCGTCGCGGCCCGGGCGAAGCCCATGCCGAGCTCGGCGGCTTTCTGCGCAGCCTCGTTGTCCAGGTCCCAGATGACTTCGAGATGGTCGGAAACGAAGCCCACGGGGCAGACGACCACGGCCTCGACCCCCTTGGCCGCCAGATCGTCCAAGTGGTCGACGATATCCGGCTCCAGCCACGGCACCTGCGGCGGACCGGAACGAGACTGCCAGACGACGTCGTAGTCGGTGAAACCCGTTGCCGCGGCGCACAATCGAGCCGCGTCGGCGACCTGACGACTGTAGAGCCGCCCCCCGTCGGCAGGCGGCCCCGCCGCGGCATCGGCGGCCACCGGGATGGAGTGGGCGGTGAACACCAGGCGCGCCGCGGCGCGCTGCCCGGCCGCGAGCTGATCACGAGCCGCGCGGATTCCCTCGGCGAACGACTCGATCAACAGCGGGTGGTCGAAATACTGGCGCAGCTTCAGCAGTTCCGGCGCGCCCGCGCCGAATGCCGCACGCGCCCTGACGATGTCTTCGTGGTACTGCAGGCAGCCGGAGTAGCCGCCCCAGGCCGAAGTCGGGAAGACCAGCGCGGAGCCCACGCCGTCGGCGGCCATCCGCGCGACCGCGTCCTCGACCATGGGATGCCAGTTCCGGTTACCGAAGTACACCGGCAGATCCAGGCCCGCGGCGGCCAGTTCGGCTTCCACCGCCGCGATGATGTCACGATTGAGCGAGTTGATCGGCGAGACACCGCCGAAGTGCAGGTAGTGCTCGGCGACCGATTCGAGACGCTCGCGCGGCACTCCCCTGCCCCGGGTGACGTTCTCCAGGAACGGCATCACGTCCTCAGGACGCTCCGGACCGCCGAAGGACAGCAGCAGCAGCGCGTCGGCGGTCCGAACCACGGTGATTTCCCTCGATCCGGCTCAGTTGATGGACATGTCCTCGGGGAACCAGGTGTTGTGGCTGGCTCCGCCGTCGACGTAGATGATCGAGCCGGTGGTGCCCGGCAGCCAGTCCGACAGCAGCGCCACGATCGACTTCGCCACCACCGTGGGGTCGTCGACGTCCCAGCCGATCGGCGAGGCGCCGTCCCAGTAGGTGTTGAGCTGGTTGAGCTTGGCCGCGTCGTCGGTCGCCGTGCCCGCGATCGCCTTGGCGGCCAGTGTCTTGATCGGGCCGGCGGCGATGAGGTTGGAGCGGATCTTCTTCGCCGCGCCCACCTCCCGCGCGACGTACCGGTTCACCGACTCGAGCGCCGCCTTGGCCACGCCCATCCAGTTGTAGTAGGGCATCGCGGTGCGCGGATCGAAATCCATGCCGACGATCGAGCCGCCCTCGTTCATCGCAGGCAGCACCGCGCGCGACAGCGAGGCGTAGCTCCACGCCGAGATCTCGAACGCCTTGGCGGCGTCCGGACCGGGGCCCTCCAGGAACGGCCGAGCTTCCGGACCCATCAGGGTGCGGGGTGCGAACGCGATCGAGTGCAGCACGCCGTCGATGCCCTGCGGAGCCAGTTCCCGCAGCTTGTCGGCCAAGCCGGCGAGATCCTCTTCGCTGGTGACGTCGAGCCCGATGGCCGGCGGAACCTCCTGGGGCAGGCGCTTGGCGATCCGGTCGATCAGCCGCAGCCGCTCCGGGATGCCGGTGATGATCACCTTCGCACCCTGCTCTTGCGCGACGGCGGCCGCGTGGAACGCGATCGACGAATCGGTGATGATGCCCGTGACCAGGATGGTCTTGCCTTCGAGCAGTCCGCCCATGAGTTCTCGGTTCTCCTGAAATTCGAAGTGGGATTGGCTGCGGGCGGCCGTGATCGGCCGCACTACGCGTTCGGTGTGGTCAGTGACCCATGCCCATGCCGCCGTCGACGGGGATGACGGCGCCGGAGACGTAGCCGGAGTCCTCGGACGCCAGGAAGCTGATGACGGCCGCGACGTCCTCCGGCTGGCCGAGGCGCTGCAGCGGAATGAACTCTTTCGCCATGTCGTGGAACTTCTCGTCCAGTGCCGCGGTCATGTCCGTTTCGATGAACCCGGGTGCGACGACGTTGGCGGTGATGGAACGCGAGCCGAGTTCGCGGGTGATCGAGCGAGCCATACCGATCAGACCGGCCTTGGACGCGGCGTAGTTGATCTGGCCGGGCCCACCGCCCATACCGACCACCGAACCGAGAAAGATGATCCGGCCCCAGCGCGCCCGAAGCATGGCCCGGTTGGCGCGCTTGGCGACACGGAAGGCTCCGGTCAGGTTCGCATCGATGACCCGGGTGAACTGCTCCTCGCTCATCCGCATGAGCAGCGTGTCGTCGGTGATCCCCGCGTTGGCCACCAGCACCTCGACCGGACCCTGGTGTGCCTCCACCTCGGCGAAGGCGCCGTCCACCGACTCGCTGTCGGTCACATCGCATTTCACACCGAACAGGCCGTCTGGCACCCCCGACCCACGATGCGTGACGGCCACCTTGTGACCGTCGGCAAGCAGACGCTGCGCGACCGCGAGTCCGATGCCGCGGTTACCGCCGGTCACCAGGACCGACCGGGATGTGAGATTCGACATGGGGTTCAACCTACCTGGTCGGATCGATAGGTCACGACCGGGCTGCCCCGTCTGTCGAACCGACACCGGAGTGCCGATGCGTTGGTGAAACACCACAAGGACAACGCGATCGGAGCTTACGAACGCCGACCGGCCGGGGCCGCCCGCGAGGCGGACCACCGGCCGGTCGGGGGTGTCGTACGGCTACGGCAGCCGCTGCCGATACAGCAGACCGAAGATCACTCCGCCGGCGATGACCAGCAGTCCGAGCAACATCCACGGGCGGCTGGCGTCGCCTCTGGTCAGCTCGTACCCGATCTGCTGCTCCAAAGTGTCGTAGACCCTGGTCAGCTCCTGCAGGGACGAGGCGGTGTAGAACTCTCCGCCGGACAGCCGGGCGAGTTCGCGCATGGCGTCGTCGTCCACCGCCACGCGCACCCGGTCCTTGCTCCCGTCTTCCCGCGGGATCTCGACTTCGCCCCAGCTGGTGCCGAACGAGATCGTGGAGATCGGGACGTTCTTGGTCTTGGCGAGCCGGGCCGCGACGTACTCGTGCCGCGGGTTGTCGACGTCTTCGAACGCCGGGACGGTCTGCTTACCGTCCGACATCAGGACGATCCGGGCCGGCGGCGGCTCCTGGGCTCCGCCGAGCACCGTCGCGAGCGTCTCGATCGCCTGCAGCGCGGTGAGAATGCCTTCACCCGTAGCCGTGCGCTCGGCCAGCTTCACGTTGTCGATCGACGCCTTCACGGACTCGTGGTTGGTCGTCGGCGACACCATCACCGAGGCGGTGCCCGCGAAGGTGACGAAGCCGATGTTCACGCCCTCGGGCAGCCCGTCGACGAACTCCTTGGCCGCTTTCTCGGCGACCTGGATGCGGCTCGGAGCCACGTCGGTCGCCTCCATCGACAGCGACACGTCCATCACGAGCATGACGGTCGCGCGATTGCGCGGCACCTTCTTGACCGCGGTCGGTCCCGCGGCGGCGACGGTGAGGAATACCAAGCCGACCAGCAGGAGCGCGACGGCCACATGGCGCAACGGGCTCGGCCGCGAGGGAGCGACCTTCTCCAGCAACTCCATGTTGGTGAACTTCAGCATGTGCTTGCGCCGGTTGCGCTGCACCAGGACGTAGCCGAGCGCGATCAGCGCGATGACGGCGAGGAATCCGAGCCAGATCTGCGCGGTGAAATGCGAAATACTCACTGACGTGGCACCCGCCCGGTCGGGGCGCCGAAGCTGTGGCGCCGGGTGGACACGAACCGGACCACATCGGCGATCCAGTCCCGATCGGTTCGCAGGGTGAGCACCGGAGCGCCACAGCTGCGCAGGGCTTGTTCGACCTGCTCTCGGTGGCGCTGCGCGGCGGCCGCGAAATCGGCGCGCAGAGTGGAGGTCACGCTGAACTCGCGGGTGCGCCCGGTCTCCGGGTCGTGCAGCACGACGTCGCCCATGTCGGGCAGCGACAGGTCGCGTGGGTCGAGCACTTCGACCGCGAGCAGATCGTGCCTGGCCGAGATCGCGCGCAGCGAGCGCTGCCAATCGATGTCACCCAGGAAATCGCTGATGATCACCGCGAGCCCGCGTTTGCGCTGCGGGCGGCGCAGCGACTCGATGCCGCCGCGCAGGTCGCCGCGCACACCGTCGCGCACATGCGGGGTGGTCGCGATGCTGCGCAGCAGCGACTGGGCGTGCACCCGCCCGCCGCGCGCCGGGATGCGGGTCAACCGTTCCCCGGTGGCGACGACCGCGCCGATCCGGTTGCCGCCGCCGCTGGTCAGATGGGTGATCGCGGCCGCGGCGGCGATGGCGAGGTCACGCTTCTGGCAGGCGGCGGTGCCGAAGTCGAGGCTGGCCGACAGATCGACCACCATCCAGGTCTCCAGCTCCCGGTCGGCGATCATCTGCCGGACGTGCGGATGGGTGGTGCGGGCGGTGACCGACCAATCCATCTGACGCACGTCGTCACCCGGCTGGTAGGCGCGCGCCTCGCCCGGCTCGGAGCCGGGTCCGGGGATCAGACCGAGGTGATCGCCGTGCAGCACGCCGTCGAGCCTGCGGCGCACGGTGAGTTCGAGGGTCTTGAGCGCGACCGTGAGCCGGGGGTCGGTCAGCTCCCCCGCGTGAAAGGACGGCGGTGCGTGGGACGGCGACATCGGCACTGGCGCAACCGGATCCGATGCCGAGGTCACTTCGGCGGCATGGTGCCCGCGGGCTGCGACTGCTGCCCGTTAGGCGGCTGGGGAACGGCCTGCTGCGGCGGCTGCGGCTGCGGAATCTGCTGCTGTGGGGCGCTCTGCGCCGGGGCGCCGGGCGCGCCCGGTGCGACAGCCTGCGGGGCGACCTGCGGCAGGCCGACCGTCTGCAGAACGCGCTTGATGACCTCCTCCGGGCTGATCTCGTCGGCGAGCGCGTCATAGGAGAGCACCAGGCGATGGCGCAGCACGTCGGGGATCACCTCGACGACGTCCTGCGGCACCACGTAGTCGCGGCCGCGGATCAGCGCGACCGCACGGGCCGCGGCGATGATGCCGAGGCTGGCGCGCGGCGAGGCGCCGTAGGAGATCCAGCTCGCCACGTCCTGCATGCCGAATTCGGCCGGTTTACGGGTCGCCGCGATCACCCGGACCACGTAGTCGACCAGCGCGTGGTGCACGAACGTGCCTGCCGCGACCTTCTGCAGGCGGATCAGGTCCTCCGGCGCCAGGATGCGGCTCGCCTCCGGCGGGGTGACGCCCATCCGGTAGATGATCTCGCGCTCCTCCTCGACCGAGGGGTAGTCGACGACTACCTTGAACAGGAAGCGGTCGCGCTGCGCCTCGGGCAGCGGGTACACGCCCTCGCTCTCGATCGGGTTCTGCGTCGCCATGACCAGGAACGGATCCGGCATCGGATAGGTCTTGCCGCCGATCGACACGTGCCGCTCGGCCATCACCTCGAGCAGCGCCGACTGCACTTTGGCGGGCGCGCGGTTGATCTCGTCGGCGAGGACGAAGTTCGCGACGACCGGGCCGAGTTCGGTGTCGAACTGCTCACGGCCCTGCCGGTAGATGCGGGTTCCGATGAGATCGGTGGGCACCAGGTCGGGCGTGAACTGCACCCGGGCGAACGAGCCACCGACCACCTTGGCGAAGGTCTCCACGGCGAGGGTCTTCGCGATGCCGGGAACACCTTCGAGCAGGACGTGACCACGCGCGAGCACGCCGACGAGCAGTCGCTCGACCAGGCGGTCCTGGCCCACGATCACCCGCTTGACCTCGTAGATCGCCTTCTCCAGGGTCTGGACGTCACGCTCGAGGGTGCCGGGCGTGGAGCCCGGCGTGCCCTTCGCCGAGTTCGCTCCGCTCACACCGTCCGTCGAAGTCACCAACATCCCCGCTTTCGCCTTGGTCCTGTGCGTGCTGCCACAACTATTCCAGGTAATCACCGCCTGTGCCGCAACCGGACCCGACAGAATGGGAATTCGGTGGTCCCGCGGCCTCGGGCGGCACCCGGAATGTCCGATATCAGGAGCCGATGCGCACCGCGAACGGCATGATGCCGCCCTCACGGACCGGGGACACCTTGACCACGTCGCCGGATTCCGGCGCCTCCACCATCTTCCCGTCGCCGAGATACAGCGCCACGTGCTGGCTGCCGTTCGGCCCCCAGAACAGCATGTCGCCGCGTTCGCGGTCACCGACCGGCACCCGGGTGCCCGCGTTGTACTGGTAGCCGCTGTAGTGCGGCAGCGAGACCCCGATGCCCGCGAACGCGTAGACCATCAACCCGGAGCAGTCGAAGCCCACCTTGCCGTAGTCGCCGTGGCGGTCGGCCACACCGCCGTCACGGATGCCGAGTGTGGGCCCGTCCTCGTCACCACCACCCCAGGCGTAGGTGACGCCCAGCTGGGACATGGCGCGATCGACCACGATCTCGATCGCCGACGAGCCCCCGACCGACGGCGAGTCCGGCCGGGGCGCGCTGCGCCGCGGCGGTGGCGCGTCCTCCAATTGGGTGTGCGGGCGTTTGCCCGCGCCCAGTTCGGCGGCGCGATCCTGAGCGGCCCGGTCGGCGGCCGCCCGGGCGGCGGCCGCCGCTGCGGCGGCCCGGACCGCGGCCTCCTCCGCTTTGCGCAGAGCGTCCCAGGCCAGATACGCGTCGCGCTGGTCCTGCAGTCCCGCCACGTTCTGCCGCGCCTGATCCAGCCGGCCCTGCGCGTCCTGACGCTGTCGCAGCAGGTCGTCGCGCTGCGCGGTCTGCCGGTCGAGTTCGGCCTCGGCGGCGGCGACCGCGTGCTCGGCGTCGGCCTTGCGCGCGGCGGCGACGGCGGCGGCCGCGTCGGCGTCCGACTTCGCCCGCCGGGCGCTGGAGTTCTTGTTGCCGTGATCGATCTGTGCGCGGCGCAGGCCGTCCAGCACCTGCCTGCGATTCTTGGAGACCCGGTCGAGGAGCTGGGCCCGGTCCAGCGCGACGGCCGGGGTGGCCGCCGCGAGGTAGGTGACCATCGAGTCGGCGCCCGGCCGGGTATAGACCTGGGTGGCGAACTGGTCGAAGTTGCGCCGGGCCTGGCCCACCGCCGCCGCGGCGTCGGCCAACGCGACTTGGGTGTCCACGACCACGACGGCGGCCGCGTCGGCGGCGTCGCGCGCGTCCTGCAGGTCCACCAGTGCCTTGTTGACGTCTTCCCGGCGCTGCGCGACGGCGTCGTCGAGCTGCCCCAGCTGGTGATCGACCACGGCGACCTGATTGATCAGGGTGCCGACCTCGGCGACCCCGGAGTCGACCTGCGCGCCGGCCTGCGCGATCTGGCCGTCGCTGGGATTTGGCGGAGGGGGCGGCACAGCGATGACCGGCCCGGCCGTGACCACTACGGCGACCGTAATCAGCAATCCCACAGCGACCGATAATCGGCGCCGGTAGGTCAGCGCGCCGTTGTTGCGCATCACACCTCCAAGGACCGGATTCCGGCAATCCTCGAGGGCATCAGGCGAACCATGACGCACTGTGGTCGACAGATGGCCTCTGGGAACACTTATTCCCCATAAGGGACCATTCGAACCGTAAGACACTTGCGTCACCGACGAAACAACATTCACGCAACTATGCGGTCGAGTCTCAGTATTGCTAGAAGTTTGCTGAGCATCACCGGAGATCCGGTGATACGTAACAGACCAACTGTTCGGAAAATTAGCTGAATAGAAACTTCAAGCCCTGATTGCCCCCCGGATCCGCCTACGGCAGGCTTCGCATCCAGCGAAGAAATATGCGGGGAAGACAGCCATCACGGCGCATGGCGCAGCCGAGGGTGGCAGAAGCCGGGGCGAGATCGTCAGGAAATTCGAATAACCGCGGCCGATCGTGACGCGGCGTGCGCGACACTCAGTTGGTGCGGACCTCGGGCGATTCGTCCTCCGTCGCCCGGCGATCGTTCGCCACTCGCACCGGCTCGGCGTCGTTCGCCGCCCGCCGGACCTTGAACCAGTACAGCCCGGCGATGGCCGCTGCCGTCCCCACCAGCAGCGTGCCCGTGATCGCGGTCCAGGACACCGACTCCGGCGCCTCCAGGCGGGCGACGAAAATGCTCGCGGCCTCCCCGCTCTTGCCCTGCTTAGCCTTCGCGGCGTCCTCGGCCCATTCCAACCGGACCCGGCTGATCGAATCGCTGTAGGTGCCGATCCAGTCGTCACTGAAGACGACCACGGTGCCGTGCTGCGTCTTGCCCACCTCGGTGGCCAAGTCTCGTAGGCTCGAGTCGTGTCCTGGATTGCCGGGGACGACCACGATGCTCAACGGGATTCCCTGCGATCGCGCCTCCGCGGCGATGGTGGCCAGTTCCGCCGTGTCCTTGCCGGTCAGCGTCGCGACGTGATCGTCGGCCAGATCGGCGGTGAGCGAGCGCACGGTGTCGGTGGTGACATTCGGCGGCAGTTCGGCGGCCATGGGGGTGAAAACCGAGTTGTGCGGGGCGGTCATCTTCCATCCGGTCTGTCGAGCCGCATCGGCAACCGAAGCGACGGGCATCTAACACTGCAGGGCGAGCAAGATCCCCCTTGCTGGCTCGAAAGCACAGTACGCGACGGAGTGTCGCATTCCGCGCGCGCGGCACGCCGAACCGCCCCCTGGTGTTTCACAGGACAAGCGTACTGTTAGGGTCGTAGCCGCGAGGAACCGGCGCTGGAGCGGCACCGGAGCACCTCCGAAGACTCGGCCGCCGGCACAGCCCCGCCGGCGGCCGCCCGTACAGACGAGTGGAGCTGACGTGACGACAAGTATCGATACTTTCGGCGCCAAGGGCACCCTCGAGGTGGGAAGCAACTCCTACGAGATCTTCCGCCTCTCCGCCGTGCCCGGCACCGAAAAACTCCCCTACGCACTCAAGGTCCTCGCGGAGAATCTCCTCCGCACCGAGGACGGCATCAACATCACCGCTGATCACATTCGCGCCATCGCGAAGTGGGATCCCACGGCGCAGCCGAACACCGAGATCCAGTTCACGCCCGCCCGCGTCATCATGCAGGACTTCACCGGCGTGCCGTGCATCGTCGACCTGGCCACGATGCGCGAGGCGGTAGCCACCCTGGGTGGCGACCCGGACAAGGTGAACCCGCTCGCCCCCGCCGAGATGGTCATCGACCACTCCGTCATCATCGACGTCTTCGGCCGCGCCGACGCCTTCGAGCGCAACGTCGACATCGAGTACCAGCGCAACGGTGAGCGCTACCAGTTCCTGCGCTGGGGCCAGACCGCGTTCGACGACTTCAAGGTCGTCCCGCCCAGCACCGGCATCGTGCACCAGGTCAACATCGAGCACCTGGCCCGCGTCGTCATGGTCCGCAACGGCCAGGCCTACCCCGACACCTGCGTCGGCACCGACTCGCACACCACCATGGTCAACGGCCTGGGCGTGCTCGGCTGGGGCGTCGGCGGCATCGAGGCCGAGGCCGCCATGCTCGGCCAGCCCGTCTCGATGCTGATCCCGCGCGTCGTCGGCTTCAAGCTGACCGGTGAGATCAACCCGGGCGTCACCGCCACCGACGTCGTGCTCACCGTCACCGACATGCTGCGCAAGCACGGCGTGGTCGGCAAGTTCGTCGAGTTCTACGGCAAGGGCGTGGCCGAGGTGCCGCTGGCCAACCGCGCCACCCTGGGCAACATGAGCCCCGAATTCGGTTCCACCGCCGCTATCTTCCCGATCGATGACGTGACCGTCGACTACCTGCGCCTGACCGGCCGCTCCGACGAGCAGGTCGCGCTGGTCGAGGCGTACGCCAAGGAGCAGGGCCTCTGGCACGATCCCGACACCGAGCCCGCCTACTCGGAGTACCTCGAACTGGATCTGAGCACCGTGGTGCCGTCCATCGCGGGCCCGAAGCGCCCGCAGGACCGGATCCTGCTGTCGGAGTCGAAGATCGCGTTCCGCAAGGACATCCACAACTACACCAGCGACGCGGAGAGCGGCCCCGCTGCCGACACCCCGCACAGCAAGCTGGACGAAGCCGTCGAAGAATCCTTCCCGGCCAGTGACCCGGCCGTGCTGTCCTTCGCCGACGACGGCTCCGATTTCACGCCGTCGGCCGCGAACGGCGCGGAGGGCCGCCCGAGCAAGCCGGTCAAGGTCTCCACCGAGGAGTACGGCGACTTCGTGCTCGACCACGGCGCGGTCGTGGTCGCCTCGATCACCTCCTGCACCAACACCTCCAACCCGTCGGTCATGATCGGCGCGGCCCTGCTGGCCCGCAACGCGGTGGAGAAGGGCCTGGCCCGCAAGCCGTGGGTGAAGACCTCCATGGCGCCGGGCTCGCAGGTCGTCAACGGCTACTACGAGAAGGCCGGTCTGTGGCCGTACCTGGACAAGCTGGGCTTCAACCTGGTCGCGTTCGGTTGCGCCACCTGCATCGGCAACACCGGCCCGCTGCCGGAGGAGATCTCCAAAGCGGTCAACGACAACGACCTCACCGTCACCGCGGTGCTGTCGGGTAACCGCAACTTCGAAGGCCGCATCTCCCCCGACGTGAAGATGAACTACCTGGCCTCCCCGCCGCTGGTCATCGCCTACGCGCTCGCGGGAACCATGGACTTCGACTTCGAGAACGACCCGCTGGGCAAGGACACCGAGGGCAACGACGTCTTCCTGAAGGACATCTGGCCCTCGCCGCAGGAAATCCAGGACACCATCGACCGGGTCATCAGCCGCGACATGTTCCTCGAGGACTACAAGGACGTCTTCCGGGGTGACGAGCGCTGGCGTGGCCTGCCCACGCCGGAGGGCAAGACCTTCGAGTGGGACGCCGAGTCGACCTACGTGCGCAAGCCCCCGTACTTCGAGGGCATGCCGCAGACCCCGGTGCCGGTCACCGACATCAAGGGCGCCCGGGTGCTCGCGCTGCTCGGCGACTCGGTCACCACCGACCACATCTCCCCGGCGGGCAACATCAAGCCCGGCACCCCGGCCGCCCAGTACCTGGAGACCAACGGCGTCGAGCGCAAGGACTACAACTCCTACGGCTCGCGCCGCGGTAACCACGAGGTGATGATCCGCGGCACCTTCGCCAACATCCGGCTGCGCAACCAGCTGCTCGACGACGTCTCGGGTGGTTACACCCGCGACTTCACCCAGGAGGGCGGCCCGCAGGCGTTCATCTACGACGCGTCGCAGAACTACCAGGCCGCGGGCATTCCCTTGGTCGTGCTCGGTGGCAAGGAGTACGGTTCGGGCTCCTCGCGTGACTGGGCCGCCAAGGGCACCAGCCTGCTGGGCGTGAAGGCCGTCATCACCGAGTCGTTCGAGCGCATCCACCGCTCCAACCTCATCGGCATGGGCGTCATCCCGCTGCAGTTCCCCGCGGGCGAGTCGGCCGCGTCGCTGAAGCTGGACGGCACCGAGACCTTCGACATCGAGGGCATCACCCAGCTGAACGAGGGTGCCACCCCGAAGACCCTGAAGGTCACCGCCACCAAGGAGAACGGTGACAAGATCACCTTCGACGCGGTGGTGCGGATCGACACCCCCGGTGAGGCCGACTACTACCGCAACGGCGGCATCCTGCAGTACGTGCTGCGCAATATGATCCGTGCCTGATTGCACCGCCTTCGGCGGCGCGTGTCGGTAGGACTCGCTCCCGGCGGAGTCGCGATTGCGCGAGCGGCGGCGGGTCCATGAGCACCCCGGGTACCGGCGCTCCGGACACCGTCGTCACGGTCGCTCGGATCACTACTCGCCTCGCTCGTACTGTGAGAGCCCCCGCATCGGTGGACCGCCGATGCGGGGGTCCGTGTTTCCCCGCTGGAGGATCCCGTGCCCAAGGTCAGTGACGATCACCTCGCCGCCCGGCGCAGCCAGATTCTCGACGGAGCACGTCGCTGCTTCGCCGAATACGGCTACGACGGCGCCACCGTGCGCCGCCTGGAGGAGGAGATCGGGCTATCGAGGGGCGCCATCTTCCACCACTTCCGCGACAAGGACGCGCTGTTTCTCGCCCTCGCCCAAGAGGACGCCGAACGCATGGCCGACGTCGCGGCCAACCAGGGCATCGTGCAGGTGATGCGCGATATGCTCGCCCATCCCGAGCAGTTCAACTGGCTCGGAACGCGGTTGGAGATCGCGCGACGGTTGCGCACCGATCCCGAATTCCGCGCCGGCTGGACCCAGCGTTCGGCCGAGCTCACCGCCGCCACCCTCGCGCGCCTGGAACGCCGCAAGGCCGCGGGCGCACTGCGCGACGACGTGCCCACCGACGTCCTGCTCGGCTACCTCGATCTGGTCCTCGACGGATTGATCGCCCGGATCGCCTCCGGGCACACCAACGAGAACCTCTCCGCCGTCCTCGATCTCGTCGAGGCTTCGGTCCGTTCCCCCGCCTCTCCTGGTTTTTAGGCCGTACCAGCCGGGGTAGCGCACAACTTGCGTCGCGGTCCTGCGTCAGGCGCCACCCACGTTCCGGACATACCCGGCGATACCCTACGTGCACCCGAGATCTCGGGCGCGGACCACGAACACGGACAGACGGGACCGTCCGTGCTCCCGACAGGGCTCAATACGTCGTATTGATGTGCTCGGCGGCATGCGTCGTCCATGGGACGTTCGTCCCCGGCATGTGCTGGTGGTTGTAGAGGACGTGCTGACCGTAGGGCCACGGAGTGAGGTAGCCGACGACGCCGCGGACCGCCGCGGTGTAGCGGTCGAGGTTGCCGATCGGGTCGCGCAGCAGGATTTCGAGCAGTTCGGCGAAGATCAGCGGCGCGATGTCGCCGATGCGGGCGCCCTCCACGAAGGAGAACGGCGAGATGCCCACGTCGATGACGCGCAGCGGCGAATTGCCCGGTGACGCGGTGATGATGTCGCCGGGATTGGCGTACTCGCGGACCGCGACCGAGGCGGGCCACGCGCCCCGCTGCCCGTGCAGGCCGAACGTGGTGACGGGGCAGAGATTCCCGACCGACTGGCCGGCACGGCGCAACGGGTTGGCGATGTTCACTACGAAGGCGATCTCCAGCGGAGTGCCGTTCGTGTTCTCGTACTTTCCCGAGTGGACGCCTTCCAGGATCCGGCTCGCACAGATACCGCCGAGCGAATAGCTCAGCAGTCCGCAGACATTCGGCGAGTCCTGGATCGCCTTCACCCCGGCGGCGACCCCGGCCCGCACCGACGTCTCCAGCGAAGGGCCCCACACCTCGGGCACGGGCCCCACCGAAGCGGGCCAATCCGGTTCGAAGCAGCTGAACCTGCCGGTGTCCAGTAGTTTCGTGACGTCGTGCAGCATGCCCGCGGGCATTCCGTCGGAGTTGCGCGGCTCGCCGGTGCCGCGGAGAGTGATGATGTCGATCATCGTGTCCTCCTTGCACAACCGCACCGACCCCTTCGGCACGGAATCTCAAGTTAGACCCGAAATGCTCCGTCGACACGAGTAACGGGCTACCTCATCGCAGCGCGAGTTCTCCCATGTAGAGCGCGATTCAGCGCTTCGAGGCGTACGCGAGCTACCGCGACTACGCGTCCGGTTCCATACTGCTCAGCAGGATTCGCGCGATTCGGTCCAGTTCTGTCCGTTCCCCCGCGGTGAGTACCGACAGCATTCTGGCCTCGTTCGCGGTGTGCTCGGTGACCACGGCGTCGACCAGTTCCCGCCCCGCCGTGGTGAGGGCGACGCGCACCGCCCTGCGGTCCTGGGCGTCGGGGACGCGCCGTACCAGCCCTGCCGATTCCAGTCGGTCCAACCGTCCGGTCATGCCCGCCCGGGACAGCATCAGCGTGTCGGCGAGCGCCGACGGGTTGAGCTCGAACGGCTCGCCCGAACGACGCAGCGCGGCAAGCACATCGAACTCGCCGCGCTGCAGGCCGTGCTTGCCGAACACCGCCTCGATCTCACGCTGGGCCACCACGAGCAGCCTGCTTAGGCGTCCCACCACGGCCATCGCCTCGAGATCGAGGTCCGGTCGTTCGCGCTCCCACTGCGCCACGATCGCGTCGACGGCGTCCGCATCTCGCTCGGTCATGGACAAGATTCTATTCGTCGAGATATAGTTCGTTAGCGAATTATAAATGACCGAACTAAATGGAGGATCCGATGACCATCCCCACCCCCCGTAAAGACGTCGCGATCCGACAGCCGCAGGACGCGGAAGTCCTGCGCACCACGTCGGTCACCCTGCGCCTGCTGATCGACGCCGAGGAGGCGGGCGGCGGCCTGAGCACGCTCGAGGTCAGCATGGACCGCGGCGCGGACGGTGCGGCGCCGCACTATCACACGCGTTCGGACGAGCTGTTCTACGTCGCAGAGGGCGAATTGCAGCTGCTGGCCGGTGACCGCATCGTCACCGTCGGCGCGGGTGGTTCCATCGTGGTCCCGAAATTCATGCCGCACGCCTTCGGCGCCACACCGGACAGCACGGCGCGCATTCTGATCGCGCTCACCCCCGGCGTGCAGCGCTTCGAGTACTTCCGGCTGCTGGAACGGATCGCCGCGGGCCGATCCACGATCCAGGATCTCGCTGCCGCTCAGGACGAGTTCGACAACCACTTCATCGACGCTCCCGCCTGGTGGGCGGAGCGCAACGCGAACCGGGGCTGAGGGCAGCCGAACCCCGGATCCCGCTGCGCGCGACCGGATTCGACCGAGCCGGTAGGCAGCGACCGCATTCGCCGCCCACCTCCGGAGAGGCGCGAAAGCGCAGATGCACAGCCGCCAATATCGGGCTATGGGCACCGGACGGGCAGCAGGTGAAATTAGCTCCATGATTGCGCTGGAGGTACTTCCAGCCTACCGGAAAACTTTCGGCACTCGGCCGTTATAGATCGGAATTAGGTTTGCCACAGGCCGAGAAATCTCGCGATCCGAGCCGGTAGCGCCCCTCATCGCGATATGATCGCTCACACGCTTGGGGGTCGTGGCAAATCGTGAGCAGATCGGAGAACCGGCTATGACCGACGCAATCCACCTTCCCGGGACGACGCCGAAGGGTGACCGCGTTCCTCCGCTCCAGGGTCTGCTTGTCGCGGAATCGGACCGGCAGATCAGCGTGCGCGTCGCCGAGGGAACGTGGACGTTCAGTCGATCCGATGTCCTGCGTGTGGTCGACTCCGCGGCGTCGCACACCGATCAGGACGGCCGCCCGGTACTGGTGGACATCCGCGCGGGCGCCACCGCCGATTTCACCCGTAGGCTGCGCATCGACTTGGTCGATCGACCGATGACCATCCCGGAGTCGCCGTCGGAGGCACTCGGTGACGAGCAGCTGCGTCAGCTGACCGAAACCTGGGCCGACCGGCTGCAACTCGTCGACTGCCCGGGCGCGGGCGGAGCGACCTTCACCTACTGCCAGACCAAATCGATCAACGGCAGCGACGACGGCATCAACTGCGACAGTCTCGACTGAGCGGAAGGCGGATGGCCGCACGCCGGCGTGGTTCGGTCCTGATCGTGTCCGAATCCGATGATCTACACGCCACCGCGATGGCGGCGACGCTGCGAGACCATTACGGACTCGGCCCGATCCAGCTCGACCTGCGCGATTTCCCCCGTGAGTCCGGCAGCTTCCGGCTGGACCGGCTCGGGACCGCACGCTCGCTGTCGCACGTCATCGGCCTGGACGACGTCCGGTCGGTGTGGTGGCGGCGCCCGCACCCCGCGCGGGTGCCCGCGGGTGTCCGCGCCTCGGACAACGACTTTCGCCAGGCCGAGTGCGACGGGTTCATCCAGGGACTGCTCTGGTCCATCCCCGCCTACTGGGTCAACGACCCAGGGGCCGACCGGACCGCGGGACGCAAGATCGTGCAACTGGAGACGGCGCTGCGGGCCGGGTTCGCGGTGCCGGAGACGTTGATCACCAACGACCCGGACGAGGCGCGCAGCTTCGTCGAATCCCGGCCCGGCTCGGTCGTTTACAAGCGCACCGGCACCAGCCGCGCGGAGTTCGCCGAGACGAGGATCATCTCCCGGGATGATTTCGGCAGGCTGGCCGCGATCCGTTCGGCGCCGACGACCTTCCAGGACTACATCGACGCCACCTGCGATCTGCGCGTGGTCTGGGTGGACGGCGTCGAATGGACCGTGCGCATCGACTCGCAGGCAGGCGTCGGCAAGGTCGACTCCCGTCTGGACACCTCGGTCGATTTCGTGCCCGACCACCTGCCCGCCTCGGTGAGCAAGTCACTGGCCACGCTGATGGGCGCGTTGGGATTGTCCTTCGGTGTGCTCGATATTCGGCTCGGCCGCGACGGCGAGTACTACTTCCTCGAGGTCAATCCGCAGGGCCAGTTCGCCTACCTGGAGATCAAAACGGGGCTGCCGATCTTCCGCAGCCTTGCCAACCTACTGGTGGAAGGCGACGGCATGGTGGCGGGCTACTGAGCCCTCCGCGCCGAGACGCGAGCATTCGCCGATCCGGCGGGTGACCAGCCTGGCAGGCCGGTGCTACGACACCGGCTCGACCAGCATCACCCCGGCGGCCGGATTGTGTTGTGCCTGCGGCCGTTATCGGCCGGAGATCGTAACGGGGCGACCGACGATCCGAGCATCGACGCCGCCGAACGGCGCGGCGAGATAACCATCCGGTGCGGTGACGTCGACGTGCGATCCGAGTGCTCCGACCGCGCTGGGCCGTGGCGGTGCAACCTGACCACGATCCGCGAGCAGCAGGGCTCCACACCGCGCGGTTGCTTCCGTCGGCAATGTGTCCCCACAGTGCGGACGGCCTTCGCGGTGCGGATTCCGCGCGCCGCCTGCGGCGCTATTGGCCCTTGCGGCGATTGGCTCCGCCCCTGCTGCGGAGTTGCACATGCGACTCCACCAGCACGTTGTGGATGAAGCCATAGGAGCGGCCGGTGGACCGCGCCAGTGACCGGATGCTCGCACCCGCCTCGTATTGTTTCTTCAGCTGGGTCTGTAGGCGATCGCGGGACTTCCCGGTGACACGTGTGCCCTTACCCAATGTGGCCTTGCTTTGTGGCCTGTCGCTCATGGCTTCCTCCGAGTCGCCGAGCAGCGTCTTTCCAGGCTAAGCACTCAGCAGGCCGTGATCAACGGGTTCGTGTGATGAAACTCACGCGAGCTGAATAAGTTCCAGGTATTCGGCCGACCAATGGTCTTCTGTCCCGTCCGGGAGCAGGATCACGCGTTCTGGAGACAACGCCTCCGCTGCGCCCGGGTCGTGGGTCACCAGCACCACGGCGCCCGCGTAGGTGCGCAGGGCGTCGAGCACCTGCTCGCGCGACACCGGGTCGAGGTTGTTCGTCGGCTCGTCCAGCAGCAGCACGTTCGCCGCCGAGGACACCAGTCCGGCCAGCGCGAGCCGGGTCTTCTCACCGCCCGAGAGCGTGCCCGCGGGCTGGTCGAGCTGGGGACCGGAGAACATGAACGCACCGAGCAGGCCACGCAGATCCTGCTCGCCCGCGTCCGGGGCGGCGTGGCGGATGTTCTCCCACACCGTGGCGTTGTCGTCCAGGGTGTCGTGCTCCTGGGCGAAGTATCCGATCTTCAGCCCGTGCCCCGGCACCAAACCGCCCGCCGTGGGCTGCTCGACTCCGGCCAGCAGGCGCAGCAGCGTCGTCTTACCCGCGCCGTTGAGCCCAAGGACGACCACCCGGCTGCCGCGGTCGATCGCGAGGTCGACGCCGGTGAAGATCTCCAGCGAGCCGTAGACCTTGGTCAGGTTCTCGGCCATCAGCGGCGTCTTGCCGCAGGCCGCGGGCTCGGGGAATTTGATCCGGGCGACCTTGTCGGCGACCCGCACGTCGTCGAGCTCGGCCAGCAGGCGATCGGCCCGCTTGGCCATGTTCTGCGCCGCAGTGGCTTTCGTGGCCTTCGCGCCGAGCTTGGCCGCCTGGGCACGCAGCGCGCTCGCCTTCTTCTCGGCATTCGCGCGTTCGCGGCGCCTGCGCTGCTCGTCGGTGGCGCGTGCGTCCAGGTACTTCTTCCAACCCATGTTGTAGACGTCGGCCTCGCCGCGCACCGCATCCAGGAACCACACCTTGTTCACCACATCGCCGAGCAGTTCCACGTCGTGACTGATGACGATCAGGCCACCGTCGTGACTCTGCAGGAAGCCGCGCAGCCAGGTGATCGAGTCGGCGTCGAGGTGGTTGGTCGGCTCGTCCAGCAGCAGGATGGTGTCCGAGCGCCCGCCACTGCCGTCGGAAGCGGCGAACAGGATGCGTGCCAATTCGATTCGCCGCCGCTGCCCACCGGACAGGGTGCGCAACGCCTGGCCGAGCACCCGGTCGGGCAGGCCGAGGCTGTGGCAGATGCGCGCCGCTTCGCTCTCGGCGACGTAGCCGCCGAGCGCCGAGAACCGTTCCTCGAGCCGCCCGTACTTGCGGACCGCCTTCTCGCGCTCCTTGTCGTCGGCGACCTCGGCCATCAGCGCCTGCTGCTTCTCCATCTCACGGATCAGCGTGTCCAGGCCGCGCGCGGACAGCACCCGGTCACGGGCCAGCACGTCCAGGTTGCCCTCGCGCGGGTCCTGCGGCAGGTAACCGATGTCGCTGGAGCGAAGGATCTTGCCGGCGTACGGCTCGCCCTCGCCTGCCAGGATGCGCAGCGTGGTGGTCTTGCCCGCGCCGTTGCGCCCGACCAGCCCGATCCGGTCGCCCGCCTGCACCCGCAGTGCCGGTCCGGGAGCGGACAGCAGGGTGCGGACTCCGGCCCGGACCTCCAGGTCGGTCGCGGTGATCACAAAATTCTCCTCGCGGATCGTGGTGCTGGGCGCGTGCTCGATTGTGCGACCCGACGCGCACAAGAACCACCGATTTTACCCGGGATGCCCGATGCTCCCCCATACCAGCACCCCGCATGTGACGGCGGTAACGGCTCGCGCGGGCGGCTGCGCTACCGTGCGATGCCATGGGTACCGATCTGTTGGGTAAGAGCGCTCTGGTCACGGGGGCCAGCCGGGGCATCGGCAAGGCGGTCGCGGCGGAGCTGCTCGGCCGCGGCGCGAACGTGCTGATCACCGCGCGGAAGAAGGATGCGCTGGAGGAAGCCGCCGCGGAGCTGCGCGAGCTGGGCCACCAGGGCCAGGTCGTGGCCTCGGCGGGCAACTCGGGGGTCGCCGAGGATCGGGCAGCCGCGGTCGAGCGCGCGGTCGCGGAGTTCGGTTCGCTGGACGTCCTGATCAACAACACCGGCATCAATCCGGTCTTCGGCTCCCTGATGGAGGCCGACCTGGACGCTGTGCGCAAGATCTTCGACGTGAACGTGGTCGCGGCGCTGGGCTACATCCAGGAGGCGTACAAGGCGTGGATGCGCGATCACGGCGGCGCCGTGGTCAACGTGGCCAGCGTCGCGGGCATCCGCTCGACCGGCGTGATCGCCGCGTACGGCGCGTCCAAGTCCGCGCTGATCCATCTCACCGGGGAACTCGCCTGGCAGCTGGGGCCGAAGATCCGGGTGAACGCGGTCGCACCCGGCGTGATCAAGACGAAGTTCGCCGACGCGCTGTACTCGGCCGACGAGGAGCGCGCCGCGAGCGTGTACCCGATGAAGCGGCTGGGCAGCCCGGAGGACGTGGCACGCTTGATCGGTTTCCTGGTCTCCGACGAGGCCGCGTGGATCACCGGCGAGACGGTGCGCGTGGACGGCGGATTGCTCTCCACCGGCGGAATCTGACCCGGGGCGGACGGCGGTCCCGCCGCGGGTCGGCCTTGCGCTACCGGAAGGCCAGCGCGCCGATCGTGTCGGCATGCCGGTAGCGCAGGTACTTCTCGACGGTCGGGGCGTCGACCGCGCCGGTGGCCGTCGCGAGCGTCACCACCACGAATTCCTTCTCGCTGCCGTCCTTCCACTTGCCGGTGGCGTAGCCCTTGATGTAAGTACCGGGACGCAGGGTGAGGTCCGCGTCGGTGAACCGATCCTTCGCCGCGGCGGCCCGGCCTTGGTCGGCCATGCCGAGGACGAGCTGGGTGAGCATGAGCGCGCCGCCTTCGGCGCGGTACACCAGCTCCGCCGCATAGACGCAGCCGAGACTCGTGAGCTTGCCCGCGGCCTCCACGGGGTGGCAATCGGCGTGGTCACGGCCGTCGACCCAGTCGGCGTGCAGCTCGACGCGATCGAACCGGAAGTCCCAATCCTTCGCGTATTCCCAATAGCTCAGCCTGCCCGACGACGGGTGCGTACCGCCCGGCGCTGTCGGCGCGGGCCGCGTGCTGGTGGCGCTGCCCGCGCGGGTGGTCGCCTCGGCGGATGTGGCCGCGGCCTGCGCGTGCCCCTGCACGCGTGAGTTCGCCGACACGCCGATACCGACCGCCACCAGCACGGCCACCACGCCGACCGCCAGCGCGACGATCACGCCGGTCGCGCGCTGGGGCGGAGGCGGCAGCGGCGGCGTCTCCCATGCCTGCATCGGGTACGCGCTGGGCGGGGACATGCTTCCCCAGTCCGGCGGGTGCCCCGCCTGGTCCGGTTTCCCGTGTTCCGCTGGGCCGCCACCGAATCCAGAACCGGACGGGTAGGTCATCGCGGTCGCCCTCCACATTCCCGGCAGCCGTCCCACCTCGTGCGGGCCTCCCCGAGCTGCCGGAGGAGAACCTACCCGATCGGGCGCGTACGGTCGCCGCGGCTCAGAGCCGCGCGGGCTGGAGCCAGTCCTCCCGTCCGGCGACCGCCGGGACGGCAGGCCCTTCTTCGATGCCGAACCGCCGGTGCAGTTTGCCCAGCGGGCCGGGCGCATACCAGTTCCAGTGGCCGAGCAGTTCCATCGCGGCTGGCAGCAGGAAGCCGCGTACCAGGGTCGCGTCCACCAGAACGGCCAGCGGAAGGCCGATGCCGAACGCCTTCATGAACGTGATGTCGGAGGCGAGGAAGCCGAGGAAGACCAGCGAGATCAGCACCGCGGCCGCGGTGACGATCCGGCCGATCCGCTCCAGCCCGGAGGTGACGGCAAGCGCGTTCGATCTGGTGCGCTGGTACTCCTCGCGGATGCGCGCCAACAGGAACACCTGGTAGTCCATGGCGAGTCCGAACGCGACGCCGAACAGCATGACCGGGACCGTGGGCGGCAGATCGCCGGTGACGGTGAATCCGAGCAGTCCCGACAGGTGCCCGTCCTGGAAGATCCAGACCAGCGCACCGAAGGTGGCCGTAAGACTCAGGAAGCTGAGCACCACCGCCAGCACCGGCAGCACGACGCTTCCGGTCAGCAGGAACAGGACCACCACCATGATCAGCACGACGAAGGCCAGCGCGTACGGCAGTGCCTCGATCACCGCGTCGATCGCGTCCGTGTTGGCCGCGGCCACGCCGCCGACCAGCACCGGCGAGGCGGCGGGCGTCGCGCGCACGTCGTCGGCGATCCGGTCCAGCACCGTGGGATCGGTGGTGTCCGGGACCACCGAGAGATAGGCGGCGTTCTCGGCGCGGAAGCCGTCGTGGGCGGCGGTGGGGGCGGCGAGCAGACCGCCGTGGCTGTAGCTGCCGGTGGCGGTGTCGACCCGGCGGACGTTCTCGATCTCCGACAGCTCCCGGGCGTAAGCGTCCAATCCAGCGGCACTGTAGGCGCTTTCGGGCAGCACCGCGAACAGCCCGTGCTGCTCGGTGGCCGCGAAGTCTCGCTGGATGGTCTCGGTGACCTGGCGGTTGTTCATCGACTCCGGCAGTGACCGTTCGTCGGGGAAGCCGAGCTGCACACCGAGGAACGGCGCGCCCAGCACGAGCAGCAGGGCGGTCACCGCCAGCCCGATGGGCACGGGTCGCATCATCACGAACCGCGCCAGGCGGTGCCAGGCGCCCTCACCGGGCGCGGGACGCGCAGCGCGCAGGAACCACCACAACTGGCCGCTGTCGACCTTGGCGCCGAGCAGGAACAGGATCGCGGGCAGCACGGTCAGCGACACCGTCGCGGCGATCACCGCGACGGCCAGACCCGCGTACCCCATGGACCGCACCGCCAGCAGGGGGAAGAACAGCAGGCCCGACAGGGCGACGGCGACGGTGACGGCCGAGAACAGGACCGTCCGGCCCGCCGAGCGCATGGTCGCGGCCACCGCGGCAGCCGGTTCCCGACCGGCGACCAGTTCGTCGCGGTAGCGGCTGATCATCAGCAGGCTGTAATCGATCGCGAGGCCGAGTCCGAGCAGCGTGGCGACATTGGTCGCGGTCGCCGCGAGGTCGGTGACACTCGCGATCAGCCACAGCGCGCCCATCGTGATCATCACCGTGATCATCGCGACCACCAGCGGCAGGCTGGCCGCGACCAGACCCCCGAACACCAGTAGCAGTGCGATCAGCGTGATCGGGAAAGCGATCGATTCGCCGAGCACGACGTCTTTCTCGCTCTGCTGCACCGTCTCGTGCAGCAGCATCGCGTAGCCGCCGACCCGCACCTCGAGCGGTCCGTGGGCGCCGCCGAACCGGTCGGCGAGATCACCCACTCGCTGGTCGACCTCGGCCTCCTCGCCGAGGATGCTGGCCACGATCAGCCCTTTGGTGCCGTCGGTGCTGCGCAGCGCGGGCGACTTGTCGGTCCAGTACGACGTGACGCCCGCGACGCCGGACACCGACTTCAGCTCGGTGACCAGGTTGGTCGCCGCGGTGGCCGCGGCGTCGTCGTCCACCGACCGGCGAGTCTGCACCAGCAGCACGAAATTCGGGGCGGCCTGGCCGAAGGTGTCGCGCAGCACCGCGGTCGCGCGGCTCGATTCGCTGTCGGGGTCGATGTACCCGCCGCCCTGCACCTTGTCGAACAGCGTCGCGCTCAGCGTGCCCATCGCCAGTGCGAGCACCACGAACACGGCGAGGATCCACCGGCTGCGCCGCCTGGTCAGTTCGAACACTCCGTCTACCCCTAACTCGTTCCGGTCGTGCCGCTTTCGCTCGGTGAACGCCAGCGGCCGCCGGTCGGCAACCTGCCCGGTACGCCATCCACGGCGCACCGGTACGCCGACATCCGACACACGGCACCGGGCCGGATGCGTGCGCCAGCGCCCCGGCATCCTAGCAACGTGTGACAAACTACGGTGAGCGCGAACACATTCCGTCGGCGCGAGTCGCGGCGATAACTCGCAGCACCGGCGCGACTTCGCTCCCCGCCTCGGCATGCCACCGATCCGACCCGGTCACGCTTCCGCACACGAGCCGGGCAGCCCGAATCGCCGCGACGGTCTTCGCGAAGAGTTCACCGCACCGATCCGAATCTTCGTGCCGGACCATGTTGCGCGTACGCGTCGAACCGTGATCTGGAACGGGCTCAAAGCTCGGCCGCGGCAGCGGACCGGTCGAGCGGAGCGACCGCGCGCAGCCGGCCGACGGCTTCGCTGACCCGCATCCAGGGCGCGGCGGCCGGAGGAACGGATGAGAGGCTCGGACCATGCACGGCATCGCACCCTCGTGGATCCGAACGGGCGCGGCGTGAAGCCGGACCTGATCGTCTGCGGTCTCGGCCCGGCCGGTCGCGCTCTGGCACACCGGGCCGCGGCACGCGGTCGCACGGTCACGGTGGTGGATCCCGCGCCGGAGCGCAAGTGGACGGCCACCTATGCGGCGTGGGCCGACGAACTGCCGAATTGGCTGACGCCGGAGGTCGTCGCGGCGACGGTACCCCGGCCGATGGCCTGGGGAACGCGCGCTCACCGGGTCGACCGCCCGTACGTCGTGCTGGACACCGGTCGATTACAGACCTCGCTGGCCATCGGCGATTCGCACGTCGTGGCCGATCGCGCGGTCGACATCGCTCCCGAGCGCGTCACCTTGGCCTCCGGAGCGACGATCACCGGCGGCAGGGTGATCGACGCGCGAGGACTCGCCCGCTCTGCCGCACGGGCCGAGCAGACCGCCTACGGCGTCATCGTGGACGCGGAACGCTGCGCCGGACTCGACCCGCTGTTCATGGACTGGCGGCCGGACAACGGCGCCGCACCTGGCGCGCCACCCTCGTTCCTCTACGCCGTCCCGCTGGACGACGAGCGAATGCTGCTCGAGGAGACCTGCCTGGCCGGCCGCCCCGCGTCGACGGGTGCGCAGCTGCGCTCACGCTTGCGATACCGGCTCGATGCCAGGGGCATCCGGCTCACCGGCGACGAAGCCGTGGAGCACGTCCGATTTCCCGTACAGGGGGGCGGTCCCGGGCCGCGCAGGTTCGGGGCGGCGGGCGGGTTCCTGCATCCGGCGACCGGCTACAGCGTCGGCGCCACGCTGGCCGCAGCCGACGCGATGGCGGCGGGGCAGGACGTGTGGCCCACTGCGGCGCGCGTCGTCCACCGGTTGCGCAGCGCCGGCCTGCGGGCGCTGCTGGCATTGCCCCCCGAGGACCTTCCGCTGTTCTTCGACACGTTCTTCACGCTGCCCCCGGCCGCGCAGCGCGCGTATCTGTCCGGCCGTACCGACCTCGCCGGCACGGTTTCGGCTATGAGTGCGCTCTTCGTGGCGCTGCCGGGCCGGCTGCGGCGGCGTGTCGCGGCGGCGACACTCGGTTTCCGGTTCGCTCGCGAGGTCGAGAGGCTTCGGCCATGATGGGAGCATGAGATCGATCTGGAAGGGCTCGATCGCATTCGGGCTGGTGAACGTTCCGGTGAAGGTGTACACCGCCACCGAGGACCACGACATCCGGTTCCATCAGGTGCACGCCAAGGATGGAGGCCGGATCAAATACGACCGCGTCTGCTCCGTATGCGGTCAGTCCGTCCAGTACACCGAGATCGACAAGGCCTACGAGTCCCCGGACGGCGACAAGGTCGTCCTGAGCGACGAGGACTTCGCGAAACTGCCGGTGGCGGAGAAGCACGAGATCCCGGTGCTGCAGTTCGTGCCGTCCGAGCAGATCGACCCGATCCTGTTCGAGAAGAGCTACTACCTGGAACCGGACTCCAGTACGCCGAAGGCCTATGTCCTGCTGGCGCGCACGCTGGAGAAGATCGAACGCACCGCCCTGGTGTACTTCACGCTGCGGCAGAAGACCAGGCTGGCCGCCCTGCGCGTGCGCGACGGCATTCTGGTGTTGCAGACGCTGCTGTGGCCGGACGAGGTCCGCTCCGTCGACTTCGAATCCCTCGACGGTGTCGCCGACCCGCGGCCGCAGGAGATCAAGATGGCCGAGACGCTCGTCTCGGCGATGTCCGACGACTTCGATCAAGAACAGTTCACCGACGAGTATCAGATCGAGCTGAAACGCCTGCTCGACGAGGCGATCGCCAGCGGCACCGGCAAGGTGCCCGAGCAGCCGGAACTCGCGCCGAGCGGGATGGACGCCGAGGTGGTCGATCTGGTCGCCGCGTTGCAGCGCAGCCTGGAGGCCAGTGGACGCCGGACGGCGGACGGCGACGGGGCAGGGGCCGAACCGAAGAAGGCCGCGAAGAAGGCCGCGGCCAAAAGCGCCGGAGGCAAGAGCGGCGCCGCCAAGAGCACCGCGTCCAAGAGCAGCGCATCGAAGAGCACGGCGTCCAAGAGCGCGGCGAAGAAGTCGCCCGCGAAGAAGGCGGCCAAGAAGGCTCCGGCGCGCAAAGGCGCCTGAGTCTCTTCGAGCAGGGCACCCCGGGCGGGGGCCGAGTCAGTCCTGCGCCGCGCGCCGTCGGCCCTCTTCGAAGAACTCCAGCAAAGCCGCGACGGTGTGCACCGCGCCGCGTGGCCTGAGTGCGCCGAACGGCGCGTTCCAGAACGCGCCGGTTCGCGGGGTCCACGGCCCGATGTAGGCGTACGGACCGGGGTGGGCGTCGTCTCCGGGCGAGATCCCGTAGTTCACCTCATCGAGCGTGCTCGCCAGATCGAAGTGCTCCGGCCACAGCACCGGTGTCACGTCGGGCGCCAGGCAACGCAGCGCCCTGTCCCCCAGCGCGAGCCAGTCCTCGATCATCCCGCCCGCGGAGGGATCCACCTCGATCGCCGCATCGAGATCCACGCCCGTGGTGGCCGAGTACACCCCTTCCGGCGGTCCCGGCTCGAAACCCGCGGCCCTGGCAACCTCCCGATAGGTCCCCTCCAGCCGGACCCTCCCTTCCGGCCACACCAACTCCTCCCCGACAACCGATACCGGCCACCGCACACCCCCGAAGCCTCCGCGCACGACCCCCAAACGAATGGTGCCGAACTCTCGGAACTGCGGCCCGGCGATCAATAATTCCGCGACCGCGTGCAATCCGACTCGCGAGCCCCGATACGTCACCTCGTCCACCCCCGCATCATCTCCGTTGTCATCGGTCTCGCGCACGCGTTTCGTGCGAGCAACGCGACGCGGCCACCGAGCGGGAAGACAGGGCGACAGCGCAGTCGGGCGACGCCAGGGGCTTGTAGTCGGCGGCCGAGCCGATACCGAGGCTTGCGGCGACGTTCCTGGCGAGTGTCTTGCCAGACCGCGGGCATGCTGGGCCGTCGGCGGGGTTATCCGGCCCGTTCGTCAGATCCGGAACCGCGACACCGGCTGTCTGCTCCGCGAAGGATGCCCGGCCCGGCCGGTGACGCGGTTCGTCCGTCGGATCCGGGCGGCCGACGGCTGCGAGCCGTCGGGTATGAACGCAGCGGAACCGGGTAGGCGACGGATGTACGAAGTGAGCCCCTGATGCGACGGGCTCGAGGGGCGAAATGGCTGGCCAGCTCGCCGTATCGGCGGTCGCCCGGCCCGGCACTCAGAAGGAGGCACGCTGTGGACGCATTGACATTCCTGCGCACCGACCATGAGGGCGTACTCGGAATTCTCGAGTCCCTCGAACGTGGGCGAGGCAGCGGCGAGGCGGAGGTCCGCGCTCGCGGCAATCTGGTCACCACTCTGGTGATCGCGGAATCACAGCACGAGGCGCTCGAGGAGCAGTTCTTCTGGCCCGAAGTCCGGCGGACTGTTCCGGACGGCGACGATCTCGCCGATCGGGCGATCGGCCAGGAAGACGGCGCCAAGAAACTGCTTCAGCAGTTGAAGAATTCTCGAGCGGGCAGCTCCGAGTTCGAGGAAGCGTTGACCCGGTTCATTCCCGCTGCCCGGGCCCACATCGAGTTCGAGCAGTCCGAGGTCTGGCCCGCTTTCGCGGACGCGATCCCACCCGAGACGTCGAACGAATTGGGGCGGAAGATGGCCGCGGCCAAAGCGATGGCGCCGACCAGGCCGCATCCCGGCACACCATCGGGTCCCGGCTACCTGAAAACTCTGGGCATGGTGTCGGCGGTCGTGGACAAGATCCGCGACATGATCAGCGGCAGGCGCTCCCACTATCCGCCGACCGTGCCCCCGGCTTGACCGCCGCGCGGGCCGAGCCGACACGCAGCCGTATGCCCGGCGCCACGGCACGCGTTCGGCGGCCTCGACCCCGGTCTACGGTTATCAGCGCTTCGCCTCGCAGGTCACGCTTGTCACGGCACTGATCTTTCTCGCGCATAGGCGGGGCAGCCTTTCGGCCCGGAATGTTTGCGCCGCAGAGCTATCCGGCCGTCGACGTGCAAGCGGTCAATCGGACGCTCGCGGGCCGGGGAATCGCGCTGCCGAGACTCGGGAAGGGCGGAGCGCTCGGGCCGAGGACGTCGATGGCCCGGCGTTCGGCTTCGACGCGGGTGGAACCCCACGCCCATCCGTGCTTGCCGTCGGCGCCGCGCACGACCGACCCGCAAGCGTTCCAGAACTGCACGACCGTTTGGCAGTCGGTGACACCGCATTGGGCGCGAGCCGCGGTGTCGGCGGCGGCGGCGCTCGCGTAGTCCACCGCCGAGACGACGGCACCGGTACCGGGCGAAAGCGCCAGCGCGCCATAGTAGGTCGCCGCGTGCGCTTCACCCGCCGGTGCGCCGACGACGGCGCAGGTGGCGGCCGATACCGCCGCGAGCCCGATGGCAGCCTTGTGCGGCAGCGACATGTGATGATCCTCCCCGTCTTCGAACGACTCAGCGCCCAGATCATCGTCCGGCCGGTGCGCTTTGTCGAAGTGCGGGCTTCCCAGCTCGGGCGGGTGCACGACACCGAGACCCGGCGCGCACGTCGCCTTCCCGTGTCCGTCTCCGCCGAGCACCGAGCGCTGGGGCGGGCGGGGGCAGCGGGAACGCGACGCGGGTGATCGCGCTCGACAGCACTGCTCGCGCGGCAGATAGGACTCAGCCGCCGAAGCACCCTGTCCAGGGCGCTACTCGGCGGCTGCCCGAGTTCTCGCGATTACACCGTGAACCCGAGGGCGCGCAGCTGCTCGCGGCCGTCCTCGGTGATCTTGTCCGGACCCCACGGCGGCATCCAGACCCAGTTGATCTTCAAGTCTTCCACCAGGCCGCTGCGCACCAGCGCGTTGCGGGACTGGTCTTCGATGACATCGGTCAGCGGGCAGGCCGCCGAGGTCAGCGTCATGTCGAGGATCGCGATGTTGTCCTCCTCGACGCGCAACCCGTAGACCAGGCCGAGGTCGACGACGTTGATACCCAATTCCGGGTCGACGACGTCACGCATCGCCTCTTCGATGTCCTCGAGCAGCTTGATGTCCTCCGCGGACAGCTCGGACAGTTCGGCAGTCTGTTCCAGCTGCTCGGTGGCCGGTGTGTCAGTCATTGACGCTTCCCCGTTTCCCATCGGACGGTCAGTTCACTTCCGCGGCGCCGGCGGGCTGCTCGGGGCCGATCCTGAGGACGGCGTCCTTGAACGCCATCCACCCGAGCAGCGCGCATTTCACCCGCGCGGGGTACTTCGAGACTCCCGCCAAGGCGACGCCGTCGCCGATCACGTCCTCGTCGCCCTCGACGGTGCCGCGGCTGGAGATCATCTCGCTGTAGGAGTCGACCACCTTCAGCGCCTGTTGCACCGGCAACCCGATGACCTGGTCGGTGAGGATCGAGGTGGCGGCCTGGCTGATCGAGCAGCCCTGCCCGTCGTAGGAGACGTCGGCGATGTCACCGTTGTCATCCAGTTGCACGCGCAGGGTTACCTCGTCGCCGCAGGTCGGGTTCACGTGGTGTACCTCGGCCCCGAACGGCTCGCGCAGCCCCCGGTGGTGCGGGTGCTTGTAGTGGTCCAGGATCACTTCCTGGTACATCTGCTCCATGCGCATGTCTTATGCAACTCCGAAGAAGCTCTGGGCCTTCCGCACGGCGGCGACCAGCGCGTCCACCTCGGCGACGGTGTTGTAGACGGCGAACGAAGCGCGTGCGGTGGCGGCGATGCCGAAACGCCGGTGCAGCGGCCACGCGCAGTGGTGGCCCACCCGGATGGCGACGCCCTCGTCGTCCAGGATCTGCCCGACGTCGTGTGCGTGGATGCCGTCCACCACGAAGGCCACGGCGCCGCCGCGGTCGATGTTGTCGGTGGGTCCGATGACGCGCACGCCGTCGATCCCGGCCAGCCCGTCCAGCGCCGCGCCGACCAGCGTGTGCTCGTGCGCCGCGACGGCGTCCATGCCGATCTGCTCGAGATAGCGCACCGCCGCGCCCAATCCGACCACCTGCGAGGTCATCGGCACCCCCGCCTCGAAGCGCTGCGGCGGCGGCGCGTAGGTGCTGTGGTCCATGAAGACCGTCTCGATCATGGACCCGCCGGTGATGAACGGCGGCATTTCCTCCAGCAGCGCGCGGCGGCCGAAGAGCACGCCGACGCCGGAGGGGCCGAGCATCTTGTGCCCGGAAAACGCGGCGAAATCGACGCCGAGTGCGCCGAAGTCCACCGGCATGTGCGGCACCGACTGGCAGGCGTCGAGCACGACCAGCGCGCCCACCGCCTTCGCCCGGCGCACCAACTCCTCTACCGGCGCCACAGCGCCGGTGACGTTGGACTGATGGGTGAACGCGACCACTTTGGTGGCGGGCGACAGCTCCAGCGAGTCCAGGTCGATCCGGCCGTCCTCGGTCACGCCGTACCACTTCAGCGTGGCGCCGGTGCGGCGGGCCAGCTCCTGCCAGGGCACCAGATTCGCGTGGTGTTCCAGCTCGGTGATGACGATCTCGTCGCCCGGGCCCAGGTGGTGCGGGAACCGGTCGTCGGCGAACGCGTAGGTCACCAGGTTCAGCGACTCGGTGGCGTTCTTCGTGAAGACGATCTCGCCCGCGTCGACGCCCACGAACCGCGCGATATCGGCTCGCGCGCCCTCGTAGGCGTCGGTCGCCTCCTCGGCCAACTGGTGCGCGCCGCGGTGCACCGCGGAGTTGCTGGTGATCAAAAAGTCACGTTCGGCTTCGAGCACCTCGATCGGCCGCTGCGCGGTCGCGCCGGAGTCCAGATACACCAACGGTTTTCCGTCCCGGACCGTGCGGTTCAGGATCGGGAAGTCGGCCCGGATGCGGGCGACGTCGAGGGTGCGGACCGTAGCGGTCATGTCAGGCTCCAGCGGTTGCAGTCTGGGTGAAACGAACGTAGCCGTTGGCGTCGAGTTCCTCGGCGAGTTCGGGGCCGCCCTCGGCGACGATGCGGCCGCCGACGAAGACGTGCACGAACTCCGGCTGGATATAGCGCAGGATGCGGGTGTAGTGCGTGATCAGCAGGACACCGCCGTTCTCGCGCTCCTTGTAGCGGTTGACGCCCTCGGAGACGATGCGCAGCGCGTCGACGTCCAGGCCGGAGTCGGTCTCGTCCAGGATGGCGATCTTCGGCTTGAGCAGGCCCAGCTGAAGGATCTCGTGGCGCTTCTTCTCACCGCCGGAGAAGCCCTCGTTCACGCTGCGCTCGGCGAAAGCGGCGTCGATCTCCAGTTCGCTCATCGACTCCTTCACCTCCTTGACCCAGTGCCGCAGCTTGGGCGCCTCGCCGCGCACGGCGGTGGCGGCGGTACGCAGGAAGTTCGACATCGAGACGCCGGGAACCTCGACCGGGTACTGCATGGCGAGGAACAGGCCCGCACGCGCGCGCTCGTCCACCGACATCGCCAGCACGTCCTCGCCGTCGAGGGTGATCGAGCCGGAGGTCACGGTGTACTTCGGGTGACCGGCGATCGCGTACGACAGCGTCGACTTGCCGGAGCCGTTCGGGCCCATGATGGCGTGCGTCTCACCGGACTTCACCGTGAGGTTCACGCCCTTGAGGATCTTGATGGGCTCGCCGGACTCGTCGGGGTTGGCGACCTCGACGTGCAGGTCTTTGATTTCCAGGGTGGTCATCGAATTCGAATTCCTTTGCCAGGTATGGGATTGTCGATCAGGCGCCGATGGCGGCGAGTTCGGCCTCGATGGCCGCCTCCAGCCGCTCCCGGACCTCGGGCACAGCGATCTTCTGGATGATCTCGTGGAAGAAACCGCGCACCACCAGGCGGCGGGCGGCGTCTTCCGGGATGCCGCGGGCGCGCAGATAGAACAGCTGCTCGTCGTCGAACCTGCCGGTCGCGGAGGCGTGTCCGGCGCCGACGATCTCGCCGGTCTCGATCTCCAGATTCGGCACCGAGTCCGCGCGGGCGCCGTCGGTGAGCACCAGGTTGCGGTTCACCTCGAAGGTGTCGGTGCCCTCCGCGGCGGCGCGGATGAGCACGTCGCCCACCCACACGGTGCGGGCGTCGCCCTTGGGCGAGTTCGGATCGCCCTGCAGCGCACCCTTGTACAGCACGTTCGACTTGCAGTTCGGCACCGCGTGGTCGACGAGCAAGCGCTGCTCGAAATGCTGGCCCGCGTCGGCGAAGTAGAGGCCGAGCAGTTCGGCGTCGCCCCCGGGGCCGTCGTAGCGGACTTTGCCGGTCAGGCGCACCAGGTCGCCGCCGAGGGTCACCGAGGTGTGCCGCAGGGTGGCGTCGCGGCCGAGCTCGGCGTGGTGGGCGGTGGCATGCACCGCGTCATCGGCCCAGTCCTGCACCGCGACGACGGTCAGCTTGGCCGAATCGCCGAGCACGAATTCCACGTTCTCCGCGTAGGTTCCGCTGCCGCGCTGGTCGATGACCACGGTGGCCTTGGCGAAGGGTTCCAGACGGACCTGCAGGTGGCCGTAGGCGGTCTTGCCTTCGCCGGGGCCGGTGATCGTGACGGTTACCGGCCGGGCGACCTCGATCTCCTTGCCGACCGACACGACGGTGGCCTGCTCGAAGCCCGAATAAGCCTGGGCGGCGACGCGATCGGACGGCACACCGCCCGCGCCGAGGCGGGCGTCGGTGCGGTCGACCGTCTCGACGGTCACGCCCTCGGCCGCGGCGACCTCGACCGTCGCGCGGCCGTCCCGGACCGCGGTGCCGTCCTGCAGTCCACGCAGACGGCGCAGCGGGGTGAACCGCCACGCCTCGTCCTTGGCGGAAGGCACCTCGAAGGCGTTCACATCGAACGAGGTGAAGACCTCACCTTTGTTGACCGCGGGGGTGCGAGCTTCGGCGGCTTCGGCAATGTTCTCCACGGCCATCAGCCGACGGCTCCTTCCATCTGCAGTTCGATCAGGCGATTCAGCTCGAGCGCGTACTCCATCGGCAGTTCCTTGGCGATCGGCTCGACGAAGCCGCGCACCACCATCGCCATCGCCTCGTCCTCGGTGAGGCCGCGGCTCATCAGGTAGAACAGCTGGTCCTCGGAGACCTTCGACACGGTCGCCTCGTGACCCATGGTCACGTCGTCCTCGCGGATGTCGACGTAAGGGTAGGTGTCCGATCGGCTGATCGTGTCGACCAGCAACGCGTCGCACTTCACCGTCGACTTCGAGCCGTACGCGCCCTTGTTCACCTGGACCAGGCCGCGGTAGGAGGCCCGGCCGCCGCCGCGCGCCACCGACTTCGACACGATCGTCGAGGAGGTGTGCGGCGCGAGGTGCAGCATCTTCGCACCGGTGTCCTGGTGCTGGCCCTCGCCGGCGAACGCCACCGAGAGCACTTCACCCTTGGCGTATTCGCCGGTCATCCAGACCGCCGGGTACTTCATGGTGACCTTGGACCCGATATTGCCGTCGATCCACTCCATGGTCGCGCCCGCCTCGGCCTTGGCCCGCTTGGTGACCAGGTTGTAGACGTTGTTCGACCAGTTCTGGATGGTCGTGTAGCGGCAGCGGCCGCCCTTCTTCACGATGATCTCCACCACCGCGGAGTGCAGCGAGTCCGACTTGTAGATCGGCGCGGTGCAGCCCTCGACGTAGTGCACGTACGCGCCCTCGTCGACGATGATCAGGGTCCGCTCGAACTGGCCCATGTTCTCGGTGTTGATCCGGAAGTAGGCCTGCAGCGGGATGTCGACGTGCACGCCCGGCGGCACATAGATGAACGACCCACCCGACCAAACGGAGGTGTTCAGCGCGGAGAACTTGTTGTCGCCCGCCGGGATCACCGTGCCGAAGTACTGCCGGACGATCTCCGGGTGCTCCTTCAACGCCGTATCGGTGTCGAGGAAGATGACGCCCTGCTGCTCCAGATCCTCACGGATCTGGTGGTAGACGACCTCCGACTCGTACTGCGCGGCGACACCGGAGACCAGCCGCTGCTTCTCCGCTTCGGGGATGCCCAGCTTGTCGTAGGTGTTCTTGATGTCCTCGGGCAGCTCGTCCCAGGACGCGGCCTGCTTCTCGGTGGAGCGCACGAAGTACTTGATGTTGTCGAAGTCGATGCCATCGAGGTTGGAGCCCCACAGCGGCATCGGCTTGCGATCGAAGATGCGCAGCGCCTTCAGTCGCAGTTCGAGCATCCATTCCGGCTCGTTCTTCTTCGCCGAGATGTCGCGGACAACCGCCTCGGACAGACCTCGTTGCGCGCTGGCGCCGGCCACATCCGAATCGGCCCAGCCGTAACCGTAGTTGCCCAGTGAGGCGATGGCCTCTTCTTGGGTGAGCGGTTGCACCTGGTCGGTGGTCGTCGTCATTCGGCACTCCTTCCGGAGTCGTTCGTTCGTACCGCTGCGGGCTGTGCAGCGGTTGGTGCTGAAGTTCCGGTCCGGTCGGCGGGTAGGACGAGCAGCGGCACATGCGTGGTGCACGCGCAGTCGCCGTTGGCGATCGTGGCCAGCCGCTGCACGTGCGTGCCGAGCAACTCCCGGAACGCCTCCAGCTCCGCCGCGCACAGCTGAGGGAACTCCTCGGCGACGTGCGCCACGGGGCAGTGGTGCTGGCAGATCTGCACGCCCGTGCCCACCTTGCGGGTGGTGGCGGCGAACCCGGCGTCGGTGAACGCCTCGGCGATCTCCTCGGCCTTGGCTTCGGTCTGCTCGGTGGTGTGCTCGCCGACCGGTTCGATCCCGGCCACGATAGTGCGTGCCCGTTTGCGGGCGAACTCGGTGATGGCCTGTTCGCCACCGATCTCCCCGAGTTGCCGGATCGCGGCCCCCGCCAGATCGTCGTAGGCGTGACCGAGTTTGCCTCGTCCCGCCGCGGTGAGCTGGTACTGCTTGGCCGGGCGGCCCCGGCCTTTCTGCTGCCAGGGTGCCGATCGACCGGCTCGTGCCTGGCCGGAGTCGATCAAGGCGTCCAAATGCCTGCGCACGCCGGCTGGAGCCAGGCCGAGCCGGTTCCCGATGGCGGTGGCGGTGATCGGTCCTTCCTCCAGCAGCAGCTGGACGATGGCCGCTCGGGTATGCCCTTCGCCGCCGACCGCCGCGGGCGCAGCAACCGACCCGGTACCGGTCCGGCGACCAGCCCCTTCGTCGTTTCTCCGCAAACCCACGGTTTTCACAACATCAGTGTGGCGGAATTCGTTCCGGAAATCTAATAAGGGTGCCCTGAGTCGCCGACCCGATCGACCTGCGGGGATTCCGGTACCGCGGAGCGGCACGCCCCGATCGTCCGGACAGGTGTCCACCGGTGCAGCGCTGCGCCCGGAGCCGCCTTTCCCGCCTGACCTGCGCAGAGGAAAACGCTGATCGAACCGGTCGGCGCGAGTTCGCACGAACCCCGAGCGTCCACCACAGCCTCCGCGGCGTGATCGTCGCCACCGGACACCGGGCCGCGGCGCTCCGCAGTGCGATTCGTCACAGACGTTCAGCGCACGGCCACCAGTTTCATCGGCGTCTCCAGCAGCGCGTCCACCGAGTCCTCCCACGGGACCGTCGCGGTGATCACGAGCGACGGGTCGAAGCGACCGGCCGCCACGAGATCGAGGACCTCGGGAATGACCGGGCGCACGTGCGCGCGGCCGGTGTGAAAGGTGCAGCAGCGGGTGTACATGCCGAAGATCGGCAGCGCGACGTCCTGCGACTGGACGCTGACGCTCGTGCACCAGCCGTCGTACGCCGCCGCGTCGATCGCGCCACGCAGCGCTTTCGCCCCACCTGCCGCCTCCACGACGATCGGGAACCGCCCCACCCGCGCGTGCGGGGGCCCTTCGATCGCCTCCGCGCCGAGCGACTTCGCGATGTCCAGCCGCTTGACGGAGTCGTCCAGATAGACCACCCGGGCGGAGCCGAGGGCGACCGCGAGCCCGGCGGCGTACAGACCGATCGACGGTGCGGCGGGGCCGCCGATCACCAGCACTTCGGCGGCGGGATCGTCGGCCAGCTGTGGCCCGACCGAGCGGTAGGCGTCCGGGATGTTGTCGCTGGCGCTGGCAACCGCGGCCGGGTCGACGCCGGAGGGCAGCCGGACCAGCATGGTGTCCGCGTGCGGCACCAGCGCCAGGTCGGCCCACAGGCCGCCCCAGTCCAGCCCGCCCATGGCACCGAGGCCGAACGACGACAGCCGCGGATGGCTCACGCAGTTCCCGGTCCGCCCGCGTGCGCACGCCCGGCAGGCGCCGCAGGAGATCTGGAACGGCACCACCACCAAATCACCGACACCGACGCCGCGCACCTCCGGCCCGATCTCGACGACTTCGGCCACTCCCTCGTGCCCGAACGGATACGGCCCGGGCAGCGGGAACGCGCCGCGCAAAACGGCCGGGTCGATGTCACAGGTGGCCAGCGCGACCGGCCGCACCAGCGCCTGGCCGGGTCCGCTCAGCACAGGTTCGGGATGTTCTTCCCAGCGCATCGCACCAGGGCCGGTCAGCATCAGACGCTTCATCGTCCGAGTGTCGCTAGAACGTTCTTTCTAGTCAAGCGTTCCATTTCGTATCGCCCTGCTGAGCAGGTGTTTCCGGAAAATTTCCGGGTCGCGCGGCCGCACCGGGCTCGGAGGTGGCCGCCGCCGCGCTCGGCGCGGACGCGGGGCCGCCGATTCCCGCCGCCGCGAAAGTCGAACGGATCAGCCGCTCCATCGACCTCGCCACCGTGCGCAGCGGCGCGTCCGTCTGCCGGATCCGGGCCAGGATCGTGGCGCCCTCGTAGGCGGCGACGACCGTGGTCGCCAGCTCGGCCGCCTCCTCCCCACCGAGCCCGAGCTCGGCGAGCAGCCCGGCGAACGCCTGCTCCATCGCCTCGAAGGCGTGCGCGCAGGCCGAGCGCACCGCCTCGACGTCACTGCCGCCGTCCAGCGCGGGCGTCCCAACCGGGCACCCGTCGGTCCACTCCGAATCCGCGAGCTTGCCCACCATGAATTCGAACAGTGTGGCCAAGGTGGCGAACACATCGGTGGGCGCCTGCCGGATCATCCGGCCGGTCAGCGTCCCGGTCCCGGTGATCGCCGCGACCGCGATCTCCTCCTTACCGCCCGGAAAGTGGTGGTAGATCGAGCCGTACGGCAGTTCGGCCGCCTCGCTCAACGCCTTCAGACCGAACCCGTGATACCCGTGCCGCGCCAGCAACCCGGACGCGGCCACCTCGATCCGCCGCCTGGACTCCGAAACCATCTGTCGATTGTGCCCCGCGACCGGGACGGGTCCGGTCGGAACAACCAGGGTCCGTTCGCGGTACGGGATCGCCGCGCGAACCAGGCCGGGGAATCCGGAAGTCCCCGTGATGCCGCACCGTCGGCGGGTGCCTACAGCTGCCTTACGACTGCGCCTCGTCCCCGAGGATTGCAATCAATGGTGTGCCGCCCATGGCCGCGCGTAGGTCGTGCTCAGCGATTGGTGGCAGCCCGCAGAATCGAACGGACCGGTGTGGCGGGGCGCTGGAGAAGGCTTTCGAGTTGGCCTGCGGTAGTGGCGAATTCCCCACGGCGGGCAGCCTGGAACATACCCAGGAGCATGGCCGCCCGGTCCTCGGAGGCACCACGAGCGACCAGGGAAGCGGCCCATTCGGCGTCCTCGATGACGATGCGACGGATCGTTCGTCCGGTCTGTTCGGTGAGGATGGCGGCGATGTCGGAGAGGTCGAGGGCCTCCGGTGCGGTCAGGGGCGGCGTCGGCCCGTCGAACAGGCCCTCGTCGGCGAGGATGATCGCCGCGGCTTCGGCGAGGTCGGCATGGGCGGTCCAGGAGACGGGCCCATCGGCCGGGGCGCGGAGCTCACCGGTTTCCAGCGCCGGACCGAGCAAGAGCGGGACGGTGCCGGCGTAGAACCCGTTGCGCAGGGCGGTGAACGGTATGCCCGTCGTCGCCAGGTAGCGCTCGGTCGCGGCGTGGTCCGGCATGGGCGCGAACACCGAATCATCGGCGGCGGCCTGATGGCTGGTGTAAAGGATGCGTCCGGCCCCGGCCGCGCGTGCGGCGTCGATCGCCGCGACGTGCGCGGCGACGGCCGCCTCCCCGGTCAGGTTCGCCGAGACGATCAGCACTCGGGTTGCGCCTTCGAATGCCTCGGCCAGGGATGGCGGGTCGGTGAAGTCGCCGCGCCGCACCCGCACTCCACGGGCGCCCAGCTCACCTGCCCGATCGGTATCGCGGACGCTGACGCCGACACGTGCGGCTGGTACCCGCTCCAGCAGCCGCTCGACGATCTGCGAGCCGAGCAGTCCTGTGCCTCCGGTGACGATGATCATCCAACGCTCCTTAACATTGATAATATCGCTGTTAGCAACGTCGATATTAGCAGCGATTAGGATGGTCGCATGGCAGAGGCGAGATCGAGCAGCGCGAGCAGGCACGAGAGCCGGGAGCGCATCGTGGAGGTGGCGGGGCGGCTGTTACGCGAACAGGGTCCGCACGCTGTCACCACCCGCGCGGTAGCGCACGCGGCCGGCATGCAGGCGCCGACCATCTACCGGTTCTTCGAGGACAAGGACGCGTTGCTCGATGCCGTCGCCGAGCACGTCTTCGCGACCTACGTGGCAGGAAAGACGTTTGTCGACGCGGAGGACGACCCAGTGGCCGATCTTCGCGCCGGATGGGACATGCACATCGACTTCGCACTGACCAATCCGGCGGTGTTCGCGATGCTCACCGACCCCCACCGCGGGACTGCCTCACCCGCGGCGGCCGCCGGGCTGCAGGTGCTGCGTGCCCGGGTGCACCGCGTCGCGGCGGCCGGCCGGCTCCGGGTAAGCGAACGCCGCGCCGTCGATCTCGTCCACGCCGCCGGGACCGGAGCCGCTCTGGCCCTGTTGTCCGCCCCGCCCCAAGACCGAGACCTCGGGCTTGCCGAGGCGATGTACGAGGCGGTGACCCATGCGATCCTCACCGACGTCCCACCACCCTCCGCGCCCGACGCCACCGCGGCCGCACTACGAGCCGCCGCACCGGAACTGTCGATGCTCACCGACGCCGAACGCGCCCTGCTCTCGGAATGGCTGCGACGAACCGACGAGAACCCCCACCGGCACCCGCCCCGTCCCCGCTGACATCGACACGACAGACCGGGATGCGCGCACCAACTAGGCTGCGTTGCGTGGCGGTACTGGAGGGCGCGCGGCGCAGGACACTGGCGATCGGGCGCCGGGCACTCGGACTCGACGTGCCCGCGGCCGATCACACGATCGCGGTGCTGCATCGCGACGAGTCGGAGGTGCCCGGCCTCGACCGCAAAGAGCTCGCCCAGCTCGACCGGATCCGTCTGATGGGCGCGACCGGCACGGTGCTGATGGCGATCAGCGCGCTCGGGATCGGCGCGCAGCCGGTACATCAGAATCCGACCTCCGGCGTCCGCGTGCTCGGCATCTTCGCCCGCGCGCACACCGGCTCGCTGGCCATGTGCATGACCGGGACCGTCGTCGTCGTGCTGGCCTGGCTGCTGCTGGGCCGGTTCGCGATCGGCGGCATCGGCGGCTCCCCCATCCACCGGCTGACCCGCTCACAACTGGACCGCACGCTGTTGCTCTGGCTCATCCCGCTCAGCGTCGCTCCCCCACTGTTCAGCAATGACGTCTACTCCTATCTGGCACAGAGCGAGATCGCCGCGCGCGGCATCGACCCATATCAGGAAGGCCCGGTCGCCGGACTCGGGATCGACAACGTCCTCACCAACAACGTGCCGACCATCTGGCGCGACACCCCCGCGCCCTACGGTCCGCTGTTCCTCTGGATCGGCCGGGGCATCGCCGAACTCACCGGCGACAACATCATCGCGGGCGTGTGGGTGCACCGGATCCTCGCGCTCGGCGGCGTCGCGCTGATCGTCTGGGCGTTGCCCCGGCTCTCGGTGCGCTGCGGCGTCGCACCGGTGAGCGCGCTGTGGCTCGGCGCTGCCAACCCGCTGGTGCTGTTCCACCTGGTCGGTGGCGTGCACAACGACGCGCTGATGCTCGGCCTGATGCTGGCGGGCATGGAGTTCTGCCTGCGCGCCATCGAGGACACCCATCCGTTCGACGGCCGGGCCTACGCCTGGCTGATCAGCGGGGCGATCATCATCACGCTGTCGTCATCGATCAAGTTCACCTCGATCATCGTGCTCGGGTTCGTCGGGATGGCGCTGGCGCGGCGCTGGGGCGCCTCGCTGCGCACGGTCGCCATCGCGGCCGCCATGCTCGGCGCGATCGCCATCGGCACAACGCTTTTCATCAGTTCGGTGAGCGGGCTCGGATTCGGCTGGATCTACACCCTGAACACCGCGAGCGTCGTGCGCAGCTGGATGTCGCTGCCGACCGTGCTCGGCATCATCACCGGATTCGGCGGTGTGCTGCTGGGACTCGGCGATCACACCACCGCGCTGCTGAGCATCACCCGCCCGATCGCGGCGGTGGTCGCGGGCTTCTTCACCGTCCGGATGCTGGTCGCCACCGGCACCGGGCGGCTGCATCCGGTCGGCGCGCTGGGCGTGGCGCTCGGCGCGATCGTGCTGCTGTTCCCGGTGGTGCAGCCCTGGTATCTGCTGTGGGCGATCGTGCCGATGGCGGCCTGGGCGACCCGGCCGGTGTTCCGGGTTCCGGCGGTGGCGTTCTCGGCGATCGTGAGCGTCATCCTGATGCCACGCGGCGCCGATCTGGAGGTGTTCCAGATCGTGGGCGCCGCCATCGCCACCGTGATCGTCGGTGTGCTGTTCATCGTGATCACGCGCAACTCGCTGCCTTGGCGCGGGCAGACGGGGGTGTCGGCTCCGTCACAGGTGCCCACCTCCTACGGTGTGACATCGTGACCGAGCGTGGCGAGGGAGCCATCTACACAGCATCGCCGGGTGCGCCGAAACCGAGCGCCGGCGAGGCTGAGTCGTGACCGCGACTGCCGGACCGGCCGTCCGTGTCGACGCTGTCGTCAAGCGGTACGGCCAGATCACCGCCGTCGACGGCCTCACGTTCGAGGTCGAACCGGCCCAGGTGCTCGCGCTACTCGGCCCGAACGGCGCGGGCAAGACCACGACGGTGGAGATGTGCGAGGGATTCGCCACGCCGGACGCGGGCACGGTGCGTGTGCTCGGCCTGGACCCCGTCGCCGATTCCGAACGGCTGCGCCCCCGCATCGGCGTGATGCTCCAAGGCGGCGGCGCGTACCCCGGTGCGCGGGCGGGGGAGATGCTCGACCTGGTGGCCGCCTACTCCGCGGATCCGCTCGACCCCGACTGGCTGCTGCGCACGCTCGGCCTCCAGGACAACCGCCGCACTCCCTACCGCCGCCTCTCCGGCGGCCAGCAGCAGCGGCTGGCCCTCGCGTGCGCACTGGTGGGTAAGCCGGAGATCGTGTTCCTCGACGAACCGACCGCGGGCCTGGACGCCCAGGCCCGGCTGATCGTCTGGGAGCTGATCGACGCCCTGCGCCGTGACGGGGTGACCGTCGTGTTGACCACGCACATGATGGACGAGGCCGAGCAACTCGCCGACCAGCTGGTGATCATCGACCACGGCCGCATCGTCGCCTCCGGCACCCCGGCCGAGGTCACCGCACACGGAGCGGCGGGGCAGCTGCGGTTCTGCGCGCCGCCGAAACTGGACCTGGAACTGCTGGCGAACGCCCTGCCCGAAGGATTCGCGCCCCGGGAGACCACCCCCGGCACCTACCTGGTGGAGGGCGAGATCAATCCACAAGTGCTAGCGACCGTCACCGCGTGGTGCGCGCGAATGAACGTGCTGGCCACCGACATCCGGATCGATCAGCGCCGCCTCGAAGACGTCTTCCTCGAACTGACCGGACGGGACCTGCGCGGATGAGCGAGCACGACGCGACCGCCAACCGATTCGCGCCGGGCACCTTCGCCCCCGGCCCGCGCCCGAGCAGCCGCGCCGCGATGCTGCTCGCGCAGACCAGGCTCGAGCTGATCCTGTTGCTGCGCAACGGCGAACAGCTCCTGCTGACCATGTTCATTCCGATCACTCTGCTGATCGGCCTGAGCCTGCTGCCGTTCGGCGATCTCGGCACGCACCGGGTGGACAAGATCGTCCCCGCCGTGATGATGGTGGCCGTCATGTCCACCGCGTTCACCGGCCAGGCCATCGCGGTCGGCTTCGACCGGCGCTACGGCGCGCTCAAACGACTCGGGGCGACGGCGCTGCCGCGCTGGGGCGTCATCGCGGGCAAGAGCGCGGCCGTGCTCATCGTGGTCGTCCTGCAAGCCGTCCTGCTCGGCCTCATCGGCTTCGCACTGGGCTGGCGGCCGGCAGCGGTCGGGCTGCTGCTGGGCGCGGCGGTGATCGCGCTGGGCACCGCGACGTTCGCGGCGATGGGCCTGCTGCTGGGCGGCACCCTGAAGGCAGAGGTGGTGCTCGCGCTGGCGAACATTCTGTGGTTCGTCATGCTCGGCGTCGCCAGCATCGTGTTCGCCGCCGACGACCTGCCCGCCGTGGTGAGCGTGCTCGCCCGGCTGGTGCCGTCCGGCGCGCTGGCCGAAGCGCTGGAAACCGCGATGCACACCGGCGTCGACTGGTTCGGGATCGCCGTGCTGGCCGTGTGGGGCGTGGTGTCGGGCGTCGCGGCGACCCGCCTGTTCCGCTTCCACTGAGAATCAACGACGAAATGTAGTAGACCGGGTGACGCCACCGGATCCGGCCCGGCTACCATTTTCGACGTGCTGTATCGCGCGTTCTTGCGACTCGTCGACAAGCTGCCACTGCCCTCGCTGCGGGCGCAGCGACTGATCGCGCTCGCGGTCGTTGTCTCGCAAGCGGGCATCTCGGTGACCGGTGCCGTCGTGCGGGTCACCGCGTCCGGTCTGGGCTGCCCGACCTGGCCGCAGTGCTTCCCCGGCAGCTTCACGCCGGTCGCGGTGTCGGAGGTTCCGGCGATCCACCAGGCGGTCGAATTCTCCAACCGGCTGCTCACCTTCCTGGTCACCCTGTGCGCCGCGGCGGTCGTGCTGGCGGTGACCAGGGCGCGCCGCCGCCGTGAGGTGCTGGTCTACGCATGGCTGATGCCAGGTGGCACCGTCGTGCAGGCGATCATCGGCGGCATCACCGTGCGTACCGGACTGCTGTGGTGGACCGTCGCGACCCACCTGCTCGCGTCCATGGTGATGGTCTGGCTCGCGATGGTGCTGTACGCGAAGATCGGCGAACCCGACGAGGGCGTCGACACCGTGCGCGCCCCCGCGCCGCTGCGCTGGCTCACCGCGCTCGCCGGGGTCGCGCTCAGCGCCGTCCTGATCGCGGGCACCCTGGTGACCGCCGCGGGTCCGCACGCGGGCGACAAGAGCATCGAGCGTCAAGTGGAGCGGTTGCAGGTCGAGATCGTCACCCTGGTGCATCTGCACTCGCAGCTGCTGGTCGGGTATCTCGCGCTGCTGGTCGGCCTGGCGTTCGGCCTGTTCGCGGTCGGCATCGCACCCCCCGTGCGCACACGATTGTTCTGGTTGCTCGGACTGGTGTGCTCGCAGGCGCTGGTCGGTGTCGTGCAGTACTTCACCGACGTTCCCGCGGCGCTGGTCGTCGTGCACGTGGGCGGAGCCGCGGCGTGCACCGCCGCCACCGCCGCGCTGTGGGCCTCACTGCGCACCCGGGAGCGGGTCGCCGCTGCGAAGCCGGACCCGGCGACGCAGGCCGCCTGAGCGACCCACGCTCGCCCCTGGTCGTCACGCCACGACAGGTGAACGACCCTGCACCAGGGCGGGTCACTTCGACAGCCCCACCATGGGTGCGGCTATCCGGCGGGTGATCGCCCGGTTCGCCGGACAGGTCTAGCCGGCCGATCAGCCGACGCTCACCGCCGGTCTCCTGACCACCCGCTGAAGCGCGCGCAGGTCCGCGTCGAGCGTCCGGTACAGCCAATAGACGGCGACGAACGCGAGTCCGCCGACCGCGCACAAGCCCAGGACCGAATCGCGCACCAGCGGAAGTTCCTCGGGTTCGAGAAGGCTGAATCCGGCCAGCACTCCCACCAGCGGCACGGAGGCCGTGACCGCGAGATAGACCGTGGTTCTTCGACGTAGCGCGCGGATATTGCCCGAGTCGTCCGCCGTCGTCCGGGTGTAGCGCAGATAGATCGGATAGACGCAGCGCACGATGTAGAACGTCGACAGGAAGAACGTGTAGGCAACGGAGATGACGCCCGCCATGAAAACGGTCATCGCCGCGTGGATCACCAGCCGCGCCGGAAGGTCGGTCAACCACAGGCACAGGAACACCCCGGTCACGGTCGCCGTCATCCCGGTCTGGAAGGTGTTCAGCGCACACATATCGCCCCAGAACAGGGTTCGCGACCGCACCCGCGCGAGCAGTGCCTCGTCATAGCGTCTGCCCTCGCGTAAGCCGCGCGGCACCGCGAGCAAATGACGGGACATGGATGCGTAGATCAGGATGGACAGCGGGCCCGCGATGAGAACGAAAACGTAGACACCCATGTTGAGCTGCGAATTCGTGGCATCGGTCAGGCGCTCCCTGATCAATTCCTGCACGTGCACAGCCATGTAGGCCGTAGCCAGGCCGACACCGACCAGCGAAGACAGCCACAAGACAGGGGTGGGCCAGCGGGAAAGTCGCACGCGCCAGCTGTCCGGCGGCGGATAGACGAGATCGCGCGCCCGCTGCTCCAGGCACAGGTCGAGCTGTTGCGCCAATTCCGAACCGGACGAATAGCGGTCCGCGCGGTCGGGCGACAGGCACTTCAGCAGCACGCGGCGCAGCGCCATGGGGCAATCCGGCGGCAGCTCGGACAGGAACGCCGGCTCGACGGGGCTGCGCCGCAGTTGAATCATGCGGGCCAGCGACGTCTGCGAATCACCCGCGGACGTTTCGTCCGAGAAGGGGCGGCGCCCGGTGAGCAACTCCCACAGCATGACGGCCAGCGCGAAGATGTCACTGCGAGTGTCCAGTTCCCCCGCGGTCGCCGGGAGGTCGGGATGGCAGGCTTCGAGCTGCTCGGGCGACATATACGCCAGCGATCCGCCGAAGTACGCCAGGGGACTGGTGCCCTTGACGCGTTTGCTGAAGCTGACGTTGAAGTCGGCCAGCTTCGGGCTTCCCTCGGCGCTCAGCAGCACGTTCGCGGGCTTGATGTCGCGATGCAGCACCCCTCGTTCGGACGCGTGCTGCAGGGCGTCCGCGAGTCGGCGGCCCAGCCAGGCGACGGTCTCCGGCCAGGTCAGCGCGGCGATCCGCGCCCGAACGGCGGATTCGGTAGGCCGGACCTCGCCCTTGTCGGCGAGCACCTTGTCGATGGCATCGAGCAGCAGTTGCCCACCACGCTGCTCCGGCGGCGTCGCGCGCGACAGGCGCAGCACGTCGAGCAGTGTCCCTCCGGGCAGGTACTGCATGTAGAGCAGTTTCAGTTCGTCGTCGGCGACGAGTCGCTGGTCGAAGATGCGCACGATGTATTCGTGGTCCAGCTGCGCGAGCGTCTGCGGCTCGTTGCCGTGGTTGTGCGAGATCTTGACCGCGACCAGTCGCTGCATCGATTGCTGGCGAGCGAGGTACACCTGGGCGAACGCACCGACCCCGATCCGCATCAGGAGATCGAAATCGTCGACCTGGGCGCCGACGTCTATGGCGTCGAGCGCGACTTGGGCACTCGGGCGAGCGATCATCGTGCTGCGGTAGTCGCTGGTGAGACGGTCGAGTTCCGCCGCGGCCGCGGTGGCGGTGGCGGTCAGGTCGGTGGCATCGCCCTGGTCGCTGCGGCGCATGGCGTGGTATTCCTCGTAGACCAAGTCGGCCGGAAACGGACCGTTTCGCAGTTCGGAGAACTCCGCGCGATAGTCGATCAGCCGCTTGGGAAAGTGGTAGCGCAGCCAGCGGTACTCGAGGTCGACCTTGATCAATTCGATCAGGATCGTGCGCCGCTCGGCGTGCTCGGCGGGTAGATATGTGGACAGGTCGGGTGGGGAGCCGGACGCCCAAGCCTCTGAGAACTGCGCCACGACGGCGGCGAGCGCCGCGCGGGTTCGTTCGGCTGAATCGACCAGGTCGATCGGCTCACGCATCGGTAGCTCGGAATCAGCCGTGGTCGTTCATGCGGCGGCTACGCACGCCTCGTAGGTGTCCCACATCAACTCCTCGACGTTGAATTACCCTGCTCAAAGCGTATCGCTCCGAGAGGGGCGGGCGCTGCGTCTGCGCGAATGGGTCATTTTGCGGGCAATTCGCCGATTCACTCACTTCAGGCATTGCAGGTCTCTGGCGCACTACCTGCACCGCCGATGACACCCGATTCGCCATTCGAAGGCGCAGGAGTGCCCGGCGACGCCGCCTTCGTGCCACGGCGACCGATGAGCAGACATGACCCCGATGCCGTCACAGTGCGGCTCGGGCAAGGCGGGCTCGCCGATGCCGGGTGGGCGTGTGCCGACGCGGCCGCATGTACTTCGGCGATGTCCAGCGCGCCCCCGAGACAGCGACCGGACTCAGCCGACGGAGGCGTTCGGCCCGATCCACTGGTCGAACAACCGGTCCACCGCGCCGGTCGCGAGCCGGGTCGCCAAGTAGGCGTCCAGCATCGCCGCCAGGACCGGGTCGTTCTTCCGCACCAGCAGCACCTTCCCGAACGAGTCGAACGGCGCTTCGGGGTGCAGCACTTGCAGGTCCGGGTGTTGACGGACGCGGTAGCGGCCCTCGACCGAATCGGTGACGAACACGTCGGCGCGGCCCTGTTCGACCTCGCCGAAGATCGTCAGATTGTCCGGCCACAAGGTGAGCTGCGCGTCGGGGAAGTTCTTGCGCGCGAATTCCTCGTTCGTCCCACCGCGATTGGCGATCACGCGAACACCGGGACGGTTGATCTCCGAGATGGTCGAGTACGCCGCGCCGTTCGCTCGATGGGTGATCGGGGCCTTGCCGTCGGTCCCGTAGGTGATCGAGAAGTCGGCGAACGCCCGGCGCGACGGCAGGTCGGAGATGCCCCCGACCGCGAGATCGCAGTTCCGCTCGGCGAAGTCCGTCTTCAGCGTCGCCCAGGTCACGGGCACGAACTCGAGCGGGCGGCCGAGCAGTGCGGCGAACCCCCGCGCGAGATCGACGTCCACGCCCCGGTAGCCGCCCGTGTCGTCCCGGATCGAGTACGGCGGATAGTCGCCGGGCGTGCAGGCGCGCAACACGTTCGACGTCTCCGACGGCTGCGCGGCCGCCGGAATCGCGGCTGCGGTGAGAGCTGTCCACCCGGCGACCAGCGCCGCGCCGATCCGGCCGGGCAGCGTGACTCGGCTACGCACCGATCACTTCTCGTTGCGCGCCTTGGGGAAACGGGCCTGCTTGGCGACCCAGCCCGCCATCTTGGCCCAGTGGCCCTTGCGCGGGGTGACGATCGAGGTGAGTTCGCGATTCCATTCGTCCGCCTCGGTGAGGCCGTCGATGGTGTCGATCAACGCCTTGGCGGTGTCCAGGTCGGGGACGACACGGTCGCCGAGGGTGCCGTCGGCGCCGACCAAGGTGACGCGGACGCCCGCACGACCGATGGGCTGGAGCACGGCCGTGGCGGATTTGCCGTGGTCGGCGACGAATCCCTTGACGGATTCCACGAGGGCACCCGACAGCTTCGCGGGCGCCGTGGCGGTTTCGGTACTCATGGCAGGCAGTTTACCGACCGGTAGGCAGCATGCCCCCCGCTCGGGTGTAGAACTGAAGCTCATGCGCGCCATTCAGGTTTCCGAACACGGTGGTCCCGAGGTCCTGAAGTACGTCGACGTGCCCGATCCGCGGATCGGACCGGACCAACTGCTGGTGGAGACGCAGGCGATCGGCGTCAACTTCATCGACACCTACATTCGCACCGGCCGTTACCCCCAGGACGTTCCCTACGTCCCGGGCACGGAGGGCACCGGCGTCGTCGCGGAGGTCGGCTCGGACGTCACCGAGTTCGCGGTCGGCGACCGGGTGGCGTGGTCCGCCGCACCCGGCAGCTACGCACCGAAGGTCGCGGTGCCCGCCGTCGTCGCCATCCCCGTGCCGGACGGGGTCGACCCACCGGTGGCCGCGTCGGCGCTGTTACAGGGCATGACCGCGCACTATCTCATCGAGTCGATCCACCGGCCCGAGCCCGGCGAAACGGTGCTGGTCCACGCCGGCGCGGGTGGTGTCGGGCTCATCCTGACCCAGCTGTTGACCGCGCGCGGTATCCGGGTGATCACGACGGTGTCCACCGACGAGAAGGAGACGCTGTCGAGCGCGGCGGGAGCCGCCGAGGTGCTGCGTTACGGCGATGACCTCGCCCACCGGGTGCGCGACCTCACCGATGGCGTCGGCGTGGCGGCGGTGTACGACGGCGTCGGTGCGGCGACCTTCGAGGCGAGCCTCGCCGCGTTGCGCGTGCGCGGCACGCTCGCGCTGTTCGGGGGCGCGAGCGGGCCGGTGCCACCGTTCGACCTGCAACGGCTCAGCACGGCCGGTTCGCTGTTCGTCACCCGGCCCACCCTGGCGCATTACACCCGCGACCGCGCCGAGCTCACCTGGCGCGCGGGTGACATCCTCGACGCCATCGCCGAGGGCACGCTGAACATCCGGATCGGCGCCACCTACCCGCTCGCCGACGCCGAACGGGCACACCGCGACCTGGAAGGCCGCAAGACCACCGGTTCCATCGTCCTGCTCCCGTGAGCCGCCGGCGGGGGGCGACCCGATGAGTCGCCTACCGTCGCATCAGTAGTCGCGGCCGGTCAGACCGCGATAGATGAAGCGAGTCAGGCCCTCCACGGCCTGCTCGTCGGTCAATTCGACGTTTCCTTCCTCCACCGCCGCCAGCAGGCTCTGGGTGAGCATGAACATCATCGCCAGGCTGGCGTCGGCGCTGCTCGGCAGCCGCAACCCCTGGTCGGCGAAGCCCGCCACGTGGTCGGCGATGTCCGCGCGCTGCTGGGTGCCGAAGCGCGCGACCATCCGCGCGAATTCGTCGTTGACCAGGGCGGCCTGATTCACCGCACGCAGCACTGGCGCGTGCTCGCGGGCGAAGGTCCAGTACCCGGCGACGTGATAACGCACCGCCTCCGGGTCGCTGAAGTCCGGGTTGTGGTCGGGCCCTTCCGCGCGCTCGTCCCCCGCCGCGGCCAGGTCGTTCAGCAGCGCCTGGAGCAGTTCTTCCTTGCTCGCGAAGTGGTTGTAGAACGATCCCGCCGCCCGCCCCGCGGTCGTCGTGATGTCGGTGATCTTCGTGTTCAGGTAGCCGCGCTCGGCGAACAAGCGCAGCGCAGCGGTCTTCAACGCCTGCTCGGTTTCGGCCGACTTCTCCTTGCGACTCAGCGACACCCACCTCACCTCCTTGACAAGGCAACGTACCAAGCGCAAGACTGAACTTATATTCACTGAATAGAAATTCATCAGGAGCACGCCATGTCACAGCTCGTCCTCGTCGCGGGCGCCGGACCCACCGGCCTCACCCTCGCCCTCGATCTCGCCCGCCGGGAGATCCCGGTCCGGATCGTCGACAAGGCGGCCACGTTCTTCGCGGGCTCCCGTGGCGACGGCATCCAGCCCCGCACCCTCGAAGTCTTCGACGACCTGGGGGTACTGGAAGCCGTGCACGCGGCCGGGATGCCCGCCCCGGTGATGCGCGTCCATCTCGGCGGCGAGTTCGTGACCGAGCGCAGGATGAGCGAACCGGTCGAGCCCACCCCCGCCGTCCCTTATCCCAACGGGTGGGTTCTCGGCCAGTCGCAGACCGAGGCCATCCTGCGCGACCGGCTCGCCGAGTTCGGCGTGCACGTGGAATCGGGCACCGCACTGGTCGCCTTCGACCAGGACGACAGCGGCGTCACAGCGACCCTGGAACGCGACGGCGTGCGGGAGACGCTGCGCACCGGGTACCTGATCGGCGCCGACGGCGGCAAGAGCACGGTGCGCAAGACGCTGGGCATTCCGTTCGAGGGCGAGACCGACGAGTCGATCCGGATGCTGCTCGGCGACGTACGCGCCGACGCGCTCGACCACGAGTTCGGCTACTGGTTCGCCGCCGCCGACCAGCCGATGCAAGGCATCGCGTTGTCCCCGCTGCCCGGTGGACGGCACTTCCAGTTCGCCGCGCCGCTCACCGCGGACGAGCAGCCGAGCCTGGAACTGCTGCAGCGGTACACCGACCGCTACTGCGGACGCGACGGCGTCACGCTGACCGACCTGACCTGGGTGACGGTCTGGCGGCCCAATATCCGGCTGGCGCAGCGGTTCCGGGACGGCCGGGTCTTCCTGGCCGGGGACGCCGCGCACGCGCATCCGCCCACCGGCGGCCAGGGCATGAACACCGGCATCCAGGACGCCTACAACCTCGGCTGGAAGCTGGCCGCCGCCCTGGCCGGTGATGACAGCCTCTTGGACAGCTACGAGACCGAGCGCAGGACGGTCGCCGCCAGGGTGCTCGGACTGAGCGCCGAACTGCTGGACAAGCTGATCGACGGCGACGAGGACGCGATGCGACGGGGGCCGGAGACCCAACAGCTCGACATCACCTACCGCGACCCGGCCGTGCGCGACCCGCTGGCGGCCGGCGATCGGGCGCCGGACGCGCCGGTGAAGGACGAGGCCGGGCGGCCGATCCGGTTGTTCGATTTGTTCCGCGGGCCGCATGCGACGGCACTGTCATTCGGTGCCCGAGCGGAGTCCGGACCGCACGTGTATGCGGTGGTGCGTCCGGGAGCGCAGGTGGCCGGGCCACACGTCGTGGACGTCGACGGGCACGCGTTTACGGCCTATGCCGCGGTCGAGGGCACCCGGGTGCTCGTCCGTCCGGACGGCTACATCGGCGCGATCAGCTGAAGAAGCTGCCGATGGTGTCCCAGCCGAGCACCGAGTCCACCGCGAGGCCACAGAACACCACGGCCAGGTAATTGTTCGACTGGAGGAACAGCCGCAGCGGCTTCACCGACTCCCCGCGCCGCACGCCCGCGTACAGCTGGTGCGCCATGAGCAGGAACCACGCTCCGGCCACCAGTGCCACGGCCGTGTAGATCACACCGGTGGCGGGTGCCAAGGCGAGCGTGGTGAGCACGGTCAGCCAGGTGTAGACGACGATCTGCTTGGTGACCGTCCGCTCGGTGGCGACCACCGGCAGCATCGGCACGCCCGCCGCGCGGTAGTCCTCCTTGTAGCGCATGGCCAGCGCCCAGGTGTGCGGCGGCGTCCAGAAGAAGATGACGCCGAACAGCGCGAGGGCGGGCCAGCCGATGCCGCCGGTCACCGCCGACCAGCCCACCAGCGCGGGCATGCAGCCTGCCGCGCCGCCCCACACCACGTTCTGCGAGGTGCGGCGCTTGAGGCCCAGGGTGTAGACGAAGACGTAGAACAGAATCGTCACGACGACGAGCAGGCCGCTGAGCAGGTTGGCCTGCCACCACAGCCAGGCGAAGGAACCGAGGCCGAGCACGACGCCGAAGACGAAGGCGTTGCGGGTGGGCACCGCATCCCGGGCCAGTGGCCGCTTGGCGGTGCGCTTCATGACCTTGTCGATGTCGGCGTCGGCGACGCAGTTGAGCGTGTTCGCGCTCGCCGCGCCCATCCAGCCGCCGAACAGGGTCGCGAGGATCAGGCGGATGTCGACGGTGCCGCGGTCGGCGAGCAGCATGGTCGGGATCGTGGCGACCAGCAGCAGCTCGATCACCCTGGGCTTGGTCAGCGCGACGTAGGCCAGCGCCCGTCGCGTCAGCCGGGACGGTAGGCCGGGACCCGTGAACCGGTCGGCCAGCGCCGTCGCGGAGGAGCCGTGCGCACCATCGCCACCCGGCCGTTGCCCAATCCGCACTGTCTCTCCTCGCACGCTGTGCATCGCATCCGGCATGGACCAGCAGTGCGCTGGTCCCGGTGGTACAGACCTGCACGCGCCGGACTTCCGTCCGCCCCGGCGCCCCTGCCGACCGGTGCGGCGCGACTACTACTACAAAGGATGGTAGACCCCCGCCGCCCCCGCCCCTTTCCTCGCCCCCGCGCAAGGTCGCCGGTATGTGACGCGCCCTACCGCCCGTGCCGCGCCGAACGGACGGCCTTCGCCAGGGGGCGCGACCCGCCGGTAGGGACTCTTGTTCGAGGGTTCGGCCGCGCCCGAACCCGCATCGCGTCCGAGTTGCCGGGCGCGCAAGCGGTAGGAGGCGGATACCGTTCCCGGCGCAGGAGAATTTCGTCTCGCGCCACCGGTGCGGGCGAACACACCGCGCGCCGAACGAGCCGTTTCCAGCAACTGATGTCGCGGCCGCGGCGATTGCTACCCAGCAGTCGCTTGCTCGATATCGCTTTCACCGCTGGTGGGAGTCTCACGAGCGCGTTCGCCGCTCGCCTCGTATTCGAGCGAGGCGGAGAACGTGCGCCGGCGCGCCGGGGACTCCCCGACTCGAACTCCGGTCCCGCAAGGCCGCGAACACGCCGCCGCCGACGAAACACCCACCTGCGAACACGCAGCGCAGCGGGCATCGCGAAACCAACACAGGGTTAATGGTGTGCCGGTCACCGGGCACATCTAGGGTAGTTGGGTATACCCGGTGAGCATGCCGTGGCTGCCGCGCGATCATCGCCGTCAGAAACCCACCCGCCGTCGACGAAACCAATGTCAGGAGAACCTCGGTCGTGTCGATCACAGACGACATCCGCGCCCTCACTCAGCCGAACCACCCGGACGACTGGACGGATCTGGACACCAAGGCTGTCGACACCATCCGGGTCCTGGCCGCCGAGGCGGTGCAGAACGCCGGAAACGGCCATCCCGGTACCGCGATGAGCCTGGCGCCACTGGCGTACACGCTCTACCAGCGCACCATGCGCATCGACCCGAGCGACCCGAGCTGGGTCGGCCGGGACCGTTTCGTGCTGTCCTGCGGGCATTCCAGCCTCACCCAGTACATCCAGCTCTACCTGGCGGGTTACGGCCTGGAACTGGACGACCTGAAGAATCTGCGCAAGTGGGGTTCGCTCACCCCGGGCCACCCCGAATTCCGGCACACCGACGGCGTCGAGATCACCACCGGCCCGCTCGGCCAGGGCCTGGCCTCCGCGGTCGGTATGGCGATGGCGGCGCGGCGCGAGCGCGGCCTGTTCGACCCGGACGCCGCGCCCGGCGCGAGCCCGTTCGACCACTTCGTCTACGTCATCGCCTCCGACGGTGACCTGGAGGAAGGCGTCACCTCCGAGGCGTCGTCGCTGGCGGGCACCCAGCAGCTGGGCAACCTCGTCCTCGTCTACGACGACAACAAGATCTCCATCGAGGACGACACCACCATCGCCTTCACCGAGGACGTCGCGAAGCGCTACGAGGCCTACGGCTGGCACGTGCAGGTGGTCGAGGGCGGCGAGGACGTCGCCGCCATCGAGACCGCGCTGGAGGCCGCCAAGGCCGAGACCGGCAAGCCCTCGATCATCGTGTTGCGCACCATCATCGGCTACCCCGCCCCCAGCAAGATGAACACCGGTACCGCGCACGGCGCGGCGCTGGGCGCCGACGAGGTGGCCGCCACCAAGAAGATCCTCGGCTTCGACCCGGACAAGAGCTTCGACGTGGATCCCGCCGTCATCGAGCACACCCGCAAGGTCGTCGAACGCGGGCGCGCGGCGCACGCGCAGTGGCAGAAGTCCTTCGACGCGTGGGCCGCGGCCAACCCGGAGAACAAAGCGCTGTTCGACCGCCTGATCGAGCGGCGGCTGCCGGACAACTGGATCGCGAATCTGCCCAGCTACGAACCGGATCCGAAGGGCATGGCCACCCGCAAGGCGTCCGGCAAGGTGCTCGCCGCGCTGGCCCCCGTGCTGCCGGAGCTGTGGGGCGGCTCGGCCGACCTGGCCGAGTCCAACAACACCACCATGCCCGACCAGCCCAGCTTCGGGCCGGAGTCGATCTCCACCGGCATGTGGAAGGCCGACCCGTACGGCCGGACCCTGCACTTCGGTGTCCGCGAGCACGCGATGGGCGCGATCCTCAACGGCATCGCGCTGCACGGCCCGACCCGTCCGTACGGCGGCACCTTCCTGGTGTTCAGCGACTACATGCGTCCCGCCGTCCGCTTGGCCGCGCTGATGCGGGTGCCCGCGATCTACGTCTGGACCCACGACTCCATCGGCCTCGGTGAGGACGGTCCGACGCACCAGCCGATCGAGCAACTCGCCGCGCTGCGCGCCATCCCTGGCCTGAACGTGGTCCGTCCCGGCGACGCCAACGAGACCACCTACGCCTGGCGCACCATCCTGGAACGTGACAGCAGCGAGCACAGGTCGCACTTCTCGGTGTCGGAGCTGCCGCACCAGGACGGCCCGTCCGGGCTGGCGCTGACCCGCCAGGATCTGCCGATTCTGGAAGGCACCAGTTTCGAGGGTGTGTCGAAGGGCGGCTACGTGCTGGCCGAGGCGTCCACGGGCACACCGCGAGTGATCCTGATCGCCACCGGCTCGGAGCTGCAACTCGCGGTCGCCGCCCGCATTACGCTGGAGGAGCAGGGCATCGCCACTCGCGTGGTGTCGATGCCGTGCGTGGAGTGGTTCGACGCGCAGGACAAGGCTTACCGGGACGAGGTGCTCCCGCCCGCGGTCGCCGCGCGCGTCGTCGTCGAAGCCGGTATCGCGATGCCGTGGCACCGGTTCGCCGGTGACGCGGGCGAGATCGTGTCGATCGAGCACTTCGGCGCCTCCGCCGACTACAAGACCCTGTTCCGCGAATTCGGCTTCACTCCGGAAGCCGTCGTTGCCGCCGCGCAGCGCACGCTCGAGAACGTGAAGGGATAAGCGCTCATGGCTCAGAACGAGAATCTCGCCGCTTTGTCGGCGGCGGGAGTGTCCGTATGGCTCGACGATCTGTCCAGGGACCGCATCGGGTCCGGCAATCTGCTCGAGCTGATCGAGACCAGGTCCGTCGTCGGGGTCACCACCAACCCGACGATCTTCCAGGGTGCGCTCAGCCAGGGCCACGCCTACGACGGTCAGCTGAAAGAGCTTGCCGCGCAGGGCGCGGACGCCGACGCCGCGATACGCACCATCACCACCGACGACGTCCGCGCGGCCTGTGACGTGTTCGCTCCCGTCTTCGAAGCTTCCGGTGGCGTGGACGGCCGGGTCTCCATCGAGGTCGACCCGCGCCTGGCGTTCGATCCCGACCAGACCGTCGCGCAGGCGGTCGAACTGTGGAAAATCGTCGACCGGCCCAATCTGTTCATCAAGATTCCGGCCACCGAGGAGGGGCTGCCCGCGATCACCGCGGTGATCGCGGAGGGCATCAGTGTGAACGTCACGCTGATCTTCTCGGTCCAGCGCTACCGTGCCGTGATGGGCGCCTATTTGGAGGGCGTGAAGAAGGCCAAGGTCGGCGGCCACGATCCGGCCAAGATCCATTCCGTCGCTTCGTTCTTCGTCTCCCGCGTAGACACCGAGATCGACAAGCGGCTGGAGGCGCTCGGCACGGAGGAGGCGCTCGCGCTGCGCGGCAAGGCGGGCATCGCCAACGCTCGCCTGGCCTACGCCGAGTACCAGGACGTCTTCGACGGTGGCAAGCACACCTCCACGTTCCTGACCCTTGCCGCGGCGGGCGCGAATCGGCAGCGTCCGCTGTGGGCTTCGACCGGCGTGAAGAACCCGGACTACGCCGACACGATGTACGTCACCGAACTGGTGGCCTCGAATACGGTGAACACCCTGCCGGAGAAGACGCTGCAGGCGGTCGCCGATCACGGCGCGATCAGCGGCGACACCGTCTCCGGCAAGGCGGAGGAGGCCAAGGAGATCTTCGATCGGCTCACCGCGGTCGGTGTCGATCTCGACGACGTATTCGCGGTGCTCGAGCGCGAGGGCGTGGACAAATTCGAGAAATCCTGGGAGGAGTTGCTTTCCGCCACCGCCGACGAGCTGAAGTCGGCGTCGACCGGGAACGGCTGATCGATGGCCGGGGCAGCGCCCACGGATCGGCCGGAGCCGGTCGAATGGCAGAACCCGCTGCGTGAGAAACGGGACAAACGGCTGCCGCGCATCGCCGGACCGTGCAGCATGGTCATCTTCGGCGTCACGGGTGACCTGTCTCGGAAAAAGTTGATGCCGGCCATCTACGACTTGGCGAACCGGGGGCTGCTGCCCCCGGCCTTCGGCCTGGTGGGTTTCGCGCGCCGCGACTACGCCGACGAGGATTTCGCCGAGGTGGTTCTGGAGGCGGTCAAGGCGCACGCGCGCACCCCCTTCCGCCAAGAAGTCTGGGATCAGCTGTCGGAGGGCATCCGGTTCGTCCAAGGCAGCTTCGATGACAACGCGGCGTTCGACCGGCTCGCCGACACCCTGACCACGCTGGACAAGGAGCGCGGCACCGGCGGCAACCACGCGTTCTACCTGTCCATCCCGCCGAACATGTTCCCGGTCGTGCTCGATCAGCTCTGCGCGCACGGCTTGGCGCAGACGACCGGACCGGACGCGGCACGCAAATCGTGGCGACGGGTGGTGATCGAGAAGCCGTTCGGGCACGACCTGCACAGCGCGCAGGAGCTCAACGCGCTGGTCAACGGCGTCTTCCCCGAGGAGCAAGTGTTCCGCATCGACCACTATCTGGGTAAGGAGACGGTGCAGAACATCCTGGCGCTGCGCTTCGCCAACCAGCTCTACGAGCCGATCTGGAACGCCAACTTCGTCGACCACGTGCAGATCACGATGGCCGAGGACATCGGCCTCGGTGGTCGTGCGGGCTACTACGACGGCATCGGGGCCGCGCGGGACGTGATCCAGAATCACCTGCTGCAATTGCTGGCGCTCACCGCCATGGAGGAACCGATCAGCTTCGAGCCCAAACAGTTGCAGGCCGAGAAGATCAAGGTGCTCTCCGCGACCAAGCTCGTCGAACCGCTGGACGAGACCACCGCGCGCGGCCAGTACACCGAGGGGTGGCAGGGCAGCGAGCACGTGGTCGGCCTGTCGGAGGAGGAGGGTTTCGACCCGAATTCGAAGACCGAGACCTACGCCGCGATCAGGTTGGAGATCGACACCCGCCGCTGGGCGGGTGTCCCGTTCTTCCTGCGCACCGGAAAACGGCTCGGCCGCAGGGTCACCGAGATCGCCGTGATCTTCAAGCGGGCGCCGCACCTGCCGTTCGACCAGACCATGACCGAGGAACTCGGGCAGAACGCGCTGGTCGTCCGGGTACAGCCGGACGAGGGCATCACCACCCGGTTCGGCTCGAAGGTGCCCGGCTCCAGCATGGAGGTGCGCGATGTCAACATGGACTTCAACTATGGCGAGGCGTTCACCGAGTCCTCTCCCGAGGCCTACGAACGCCTGATCCTCGACGTGCTGCTCGGGGTGCCGTCGCTGTTCCCGGTGAACGCGGAGGTCGAGCTGTCCTGGCGCATCCTGGATCCGGTGCTCGAGCACTGGGCCGCCGAAGGCAGGCCGGAGCCCTACGAGGCGGGCACCTGGGGTCCGCTCTCGGCAGACGAGATGATCGCCCGCACCGGGCGGGAATGGCGGCGCCCGTGATCGTCGACATGCCCGAGACCAAGACCAGCGAGGTCACCAAGCGCATCGTGCAGTTGCGCGAGAGCAACGGTGTGATCACCGTAGGCCGAGTGCTCACCCTGGTGGTGTGCACGCTCGACAGCTCCGAGGCCGAGGACGCGATCGACGCGGCGAACGAAGCCAGCCGCGAGCATCCCTGTCGTGTGGTGGTGCTCGCCCGCGGTGACCGGGAGGCCGACACCCGGCTGGACGCGCAGATCCGGGTGGGTGGCGACGCGGGAGCGGCCGAGGTCATCGTGCTGCGGCTGCAAGGCCAACTGGTCAACCACGAGAGCAGCGTCGTCACCCCGTTCCTTCTGCCGGATACGCCGGTGGTCGCCTGGTGGCCGCGCGGAGCCCCGGAGTTCCCGTCCAAGGACTCGGTGGGCCGCCTGGCGGGCCGCCGGATCACCGACGCCACGTTCGCCCCCGATCCTCAGGCGGCGATCAAGAAACGGTTGCAGTCCTACGCCAGCGGCGATACCGATCTGGCCTGGAGCCGGATCACGTATTGGCGTGCCCTGCTGGCCGCGGCCATGGACGAGCCGCCGTTCGAAACGGTGGACTCGGTCACGGTGTCCGGACTGCGCGACGAGCCCGCCCTGGACATCCTGGCCGGCTGGCTGGCCGCCCGGCTGGGCTGCCCCGTGCGCCGCCGCACCGGCCCGCTGCAGGTGGAGCTGCATCGCCCCACCGTCTCCATCGCGATCGAACGCCCGCAGACCGGCCGCACCGCGACGCTGACCCGCACCGGTGAACCGGTGCAACGGATTGCCTTGGCGCGCAGGGAGACGCGCGACTGCCTCGCCGAAGACCTACGCAGGCTGGACGCCGACGAGACCTATGCGGAAGCGCTGGCCGGAATCGAGAAGGTGACCTATGAGTGAGCACACCGATTCGCCGTTCCCCAGCGACACCGTCGAGGTGCACCTCGACACCGAGTCGCTGGTAGCCGCCGCGGCGGCCCGCTTCGTCTCGGTCGTCGTCGCTGCCCAAGCCGAGCGTGGTTCCGCCTCGGTCGTGCTGACCGGCGGCGGAACCGGCATCGCCCTGCTGGAGCTGGTGCGCAAGTCGCCCGGTGACATCGACTGGTCCCGGGTCGAGGTTTTCTGGGGCGACGAGCGTTTCGTGCCCGCCAACGACCCGGAGCGCAACGACCTGCAAGCCAGGCAGGCGCTGCTCGACCACGTGCCGGTGGACCCGGCCCGGGTACATCCGGTGGCCGTTTCCGACGGCGAGTACCCCGACCCGGTGGAGGCGGCCGCCGAATACTCCGCGACGGTGCACGCCTATCTCGCCGAACACGGCGCGTTCGATCTGCACTTGCTCGGCATGGGCGGCGAGGGCCACGTGAATTCGCTGTTCCCGCACACCGAAGCGGTGCGGGAAGAGCACGAGCTGGTCGTCGCCGTGACGAATTCGCCCAAACCGCCGCCGGTGCGGGTGACGCTCACCCTGCCCGCGATCCGCCGCAGCCGCCACGTCGTACTGGTGGTCGGCGGTGCGGCCAAGGCCGAGGCGGTCGCCGCGGCCATCGGCGGCGCGGAGCCGGTGGAGGTGCCCGCGGCCGGTGCGACCGGTCTGGACTCCACCACCTGGTTGCTCGATCACGAGGCCGCGTCCGCAGTGCGCTGATCACGCCACGGTCCGCCGGCGGCGTCACCGCGTCCGCGCGGGTCGCGTCGCCCCAGGCGCCGACGGGCCGCGGCATGATCCGGTGCTCGTCGAGCAGCGTCGGCACAGCCGCCACATCCGGTCGATTTCGTAAATTTGTCCGCCACTCCGCGCAGGTGCCGAAAGAACACCGTCTAATAACGCAGCCGATCGGCGGAGTTTACGAGATGATCGGTCGGTGACCGAGCAGGCAGTCGACCTGGACGAGCGATTCCGCACCGCCGTGGCCGCACTCGCCCCGCGTCCGGTGCGTCCGGCCGATCAGCGGATCGAGCCCGGCGGCGCGATCACCGGTGCGGCGTGCCTGGAACTGTTCGACGCACAGGCGACGAGCAGGCACATCGATCTCGCGGCACGCCGCCTCGGTAGCGCCCGGCGCGGTTACTACAGCATCGGATCGTCCGGTCACGAAGGCAATGCCGCCTTGGCTGCGGCGCTGCGGACCACCGACCCTGCCTTACTGCATTACCGGTCGGGGGCGTTCTTCGTGTACCGGGCCCGGCGAGTGCCCGGGCTGGACCCGATCCGGGACGTGCTGCTCGGCGTGGTCGCCGCGGCGGCGGACCCGATTTCCGGCGGCAGGCACAAGGTGATCGGCAGCGCCGCCGCCAACGTCATCCCGCAGACCTCGACCATCGCGTCGCACCTCCCGCGCGCGGTCGGATTGGCGTTCGCGATCGATCGCGCGGCACGGCTGGGCGGCGCCGGTCCGTGGCCCGCCGACGCGGTGGTGCTGTGCAGTTTCGGCGACGCGTCGGCCAACCACTCCACCGCGGCCGGGGCGATCAATGCCGCGATTCATACCGCCCATCAAGAGATTCCGATGCCGGTCCTGTTCGTCTGCGAAGACAACGGCATCGGCATCAGCGTCCCCACGCCACCGGCGTGGATCGAGCAGGCCTACGGCCACCGGCCCGGCCTGGCCTACTTCCACGCGGACGGATGCGCTCCGCTCGACGCGCTGAACACCGCGAACACCGCCGTTCGGTGGGTGCGGGAGCATCGCGCACCCGCGTTCTTGCGGCTGCGGACCGTGCGGCTGCTCGGCCACGCGGGCTCCGACGTCGAAACCGCCTACCGCCGTCCCGCCGAGATCGCCGCCGAGATCGCCCGCGATCCGGTTTTGGCGACCGCACGCTTGTTGATCGAATCGGGCGTGACCACACCCGATCACCTGCTGGAACGCTACGACGACTTGGGCCGTAGCGTCGCAGCGGCCGCCGAACTCGTCTCCGGGGAACCGAAACTCGCCTCGGCGGCGGCCGTGATCGCACCTATCGGCCCCTCCCGGCCCGCACTGGTGCGTGCCGACACACTGCGCGGCGGCACCCATCAGAGCGATGAGGCCATGCCCGCGGACACCGGCCCCGCGACCGCTGGCAGCGAGGCGCCACACCGCCGCAACGGCGCCGCGCAGAGCGCTCCGATGACCCTGGCACAGGCGATCAACGACACTCTCGCGAGCCTGCTTGCGCGCGACCGCGACGTGCTCGTCTTCGGCGAGGACGTCGGCCGCAAGGGTGGCGTGTACGGCGTGACCAAGGGTTTGCAGAAGACGTTCGGCGCGCGCCGCGTCTTCGACACCCTGCTGGACGAGCAGAGCGTCCTCGGCACCGCGCTGGGCTCGGCGCTGGCCGGATTCGTGCCCATTCCGGAGATCCAGTACCTCGCCTACCTGCACAACGCCGCAGATCAGATCCGTGGCGAAGCGGCCACGCTCTCGTTCTTCTCCGATGGCCGCTACCGGAATCCGATGGTGGTGCGAATCGCCGGATACGCCTACCAGAAGGGCTTCGGCGGCCATTTCCACAACGACAACTCGGTGGCCGCACTGCGCGACATCCCCGGCGTCGTACTGGCCTCCCCGTCGCGCGCCGACGACGCGGCGGCGATGCTGCGCACATGCGCGTCCGCGGCCCGGGTGGACGGCAGAGTGTGCCTGTACCTAGAGCCCATCGCGCTGTATCACACCCGCGACCTGCATCGTCCGGGCGATGACGGCTGGCTGGCACGCCCGTCGCCGGGCGAACACGTCGAGATCGGCCGAGCCCGCGTCTACGGCGAAGGGGCCGACCTGACCCTGGTCGGCTTCGCCAACGGCGTGCCGATGAGCCTGCGGGTGGCACAGCGCCTGGCCGGGCTCGGAATCCGGGCGCGCGTGCTCGATCTACGCTGGCTCGCCCCCTTGCCGGTGGACGATCTGCTGCGGCACGCGCGCGCGACCGGGCGGGTCCTCGTCGCCGACGAGACCCGCCGCAGCGGAGGCGTGTCGGAGGCGGTGTGCGCGGCGCTGATCGACGCCGGTTTCACCGGCCGTCTCGCGCGCGTGACCAGCGAGGACAGCTTCGTGCCGCTGGGTCCGGCCGCCGCGACGGTGCTCCTCGACGAGGACCGGATCGAAGCCGCGGCCCTCCGGCTGCTCGGCGACCCGGCCGGCCGGGAGCCGCGGCGCGCCGGGGCCCGGCATTCCCCGTAATTCGATTCGACGGGGGAATAGTGGAAATACAGTGAGGGTGACGGTGACCAGCAGTGGAAAGGACTCGCGATGACCACGATGTCCATGCTCGGCGAGGTGCGACCGGAGCACGAGCACACAGCCGAGGGCGATCTGGTGCTCCTGCACTACCTGCGGTCGTTCCACAAGCCCGTGCTGGACGTGTGGTCGGCGGCCACCGAGCGCGGCCAGCTCACCCGCTGGCTCGGCGCCGTCTCCGGTGGCAACGGCAACCTCACCATCGAATTGTTCGACGGTCCGGTCCCCGGCCCGGTCGCCGTGCGCGTGGACCACTGCCAGGCGCCGCACGAATTGGTCGTGCACATCGACGGCTGCCTGCTCGAAGTCCGGATGAGCCAGGTCGGCGTGGTCACCACCATGGAACTGACCCGCCGCCACGTGTGCCCCGCCGACGCGGGCGCGATCGGCCCGCGCTGGCAATACCTGCTCGACCGCCTCACCGCCTACCTCGACTACCAGCCGCTGCCCCGGTGGTCGGACTACCCGAAGCTGGCGGCCGAATACCGCTAGGCCACCACACCGGACCGGTTCAGTAGAAGAACCCGGCGATGCCCCAGCCCGGACGAGCCTGCGCCTCCCGGATCCACTCGACGCAGGACTCGATCGCGGCGAGTACCTCGTGGTCGACCTCCTCGCGCTGCGGTGGCGTGGTCGACTCCCACTGCACGAGTGCTTCGGCGCACTGCTCGGGGGTCCATTCGCCGTAGCCGGGCAACTCGTCGGGCTGCGGCAGCGAAGGCGGTAGCGAGTGGTACATGAACGCGCGGACGCTGACCGCTTTGATGCCGAGCGTGGCGAGCCCGTCGTCGATGTGGTCCAGCCAGCGACCTCGGAACGCCGAGAAGTAGCGGTTGTCCACGAACCGGCCGTAGAACTGGCAGATCGTCTGATAGGCGTAGCCGTACTGGAAACCGTAGGCAGGGTCGAACGGGCCGCCGTCGACGACGGCGCGCACCGCCTCGTAGCGGGTGGGCGCGCCGGCCGCGATCTCGTCGGCGAACCAGTCGTCGTCGTGGGTCAGCTGGGCTTTGAACCGGCCGCCGATCATGCGCCGGAGCTTGTCGTCCCGGGACCCGATGGCGCCCTTGATCCTGTCCAGTTCGACGACGTAGATGCTCAGGCTATAACTCATTCACCGAACATTAGCGGTGCCCACCGACAACGAACATCGGTGAGCCCGAAGGCGTTTCACCTCAGGCCGGAAGCCGGGCCGGGTGCGCGGCCAAGTGGGCGAGATGCGCGGTGAGCAGCGCGTTCACCTGCTCGGTCCGCTCCAGCTGGACGAGGTGGCCCGCGTCGCCGATCTCGGTGACCGCCCGCAGGTCGGTGACGTGCGCACGCAAGGTGGCCAGCGGGTCACGGCCGCTGAAGCCTTCCATGTCGGGGTCGCGGTCGCCGTACAAAAAATAAGCGGGCACAGTGACTTTCGCGTCCGCGTACTCGGCGGTGAGTTCCCAGTTGCGGTCCAGACTGCGATACCAGTTCAATCCGCCGGTGAACCCGGTGCGTTCGAAGTCGAGTGCCAGCACGTCCAACTCGTCCGCGCCGAGCCAGCGCCACGGCAGCGCGGGCGCCTCCGGCAGCACATCGAGGTAGCCGGTGCCCTCGGCCGGGAAGCGCCAGGTGTCCAGGTAGTGATAGTCGGCGCTGAGCGCGTGGTACACGCGGGCCAGGAACTCCCGGGGACGCGCGGCGAGTTCCTCGTCCGCCACGCCGGGGGTCTGGAAGTAGTCCAAGTGCAGGAAGTGCCGAGCCGCGGCCTTCGCCCACAGCTGCGACGGAGTACGCGGCGGTCGTGGCGCGAACGGATTGTTCAAGACGATCACGCCGCGCACCCGCTCCGGTGCGCGCAACGCCAGTTCCCACACCAGTGCCGCGCCGAAGTCCAAGCCGACGAACACCGCCTGCTCCGCGCCGATGTCGTCGAGCAGCGCGAGCAGATCACCGCAAACCGCGCGATTGGTGTACGCCTCCGGATCGGCCGGGACGTCGGTGCGACCGTAACCGCGCAGGTCCGGCGCGAGGGCTCGATACCCGGCGGCGGCGACCGCGGGAAGCTGGCGGTGCCAGATGTACCAGGTGTGCGGAAAACCGTGGCAGAAGACCACCGGCTGCCCGGCTCCCTGCTCCGCGACGTGCATCCGGACACCGCCGGTCGTCACGAACCGATGCGTCAGCTCCACTCGGGCCTCCAAAACGATGTACTAGAACACGTTATCGTTTCACGGTAATGTTCCGGTTTCGTGAGCGGAATACCCGAAAGGCTCGAAGGCAAGATCGCGGTGGTCACCGGTGCCAGCCGCGGTATCGGCAAGGGGATCGCGCTGGAACTCGGTGCGGCGGGTGCCACGGTGTTCGTCACCGGACGCTCTGCGGCACAAGGACGACTACCCGGCACCGTACACGCCACGGCCGCGGAAATCGATGCCGCGGGCGGGGTCGGCATCCCGTTCGTATGCGACCACCGCGACGACGACGCGGTGGAGCGCCTGTTCGAGCTGATCCGCACCGAGCACGGCAGGCTGGACGTGCTGGTGAACAACGTCTACAACTCCCCCGCCGCGGCCCGCTGGCTGGGCAAGCCGTTCTGGGAGGTGCCGCCCGCTGCGTGGGACGAGTCGTTCGACGTGGGCGTCCGATCACATTACGTGGCAAGCTTTTTCGCCGCACCGCTGTTGATCGAATCGGGCGGGCTGATCGCCAACATCTCCTCACCAGGGGCGCGCAGGTACATGCACAACGCCGTATACGGCGTCGCGAAAGGCGCGGTGGACCGGCTCACCGCCGACATGGCGCACAATCTCGCGGGCACCGAGGTCACCGTGGTCTCGCTCTGGCCGGGCATCGTCGACACCGAACTGCTGCAACTGGTTCCGGCCGACGCCGACGGCCGCAGGCTGGTCACGCTGCCCGGTGAGGGCACCTTCGACCTCGGCGACGCGCAGACGCCGCGCTTCACCGGCCGCGCTGTCGTCGCGCTCGCCACCGACGCGGGGCGTCGCGCCCGCACCGGGTTGCCCTGGCCGGTGGCCGATCTCGCCGAGTACTACGGTTTCACCGACATCGACGGGCGCGTCCCGCGCGTCGACTGACTCCGCTCGGAACTCGCCGAGAAAGCGTTGCACCGAGCGTGGCGGGACCGGCCTGGCGCGCGACTCCACGTACAGGTGCGAGGGCGGGGCGTCGGGAATGTCCAGATAGACGACGCCGGGATGGGGCGCCCTGGTGCGCGCCAGATCGGGCGCCACACCGATACCGCGACCGATTCGATCCATTCGTCGAAGTTCGTGCAGGTGATGACGGCGCGGTCCGGGTTCATCGGCTGCCAGGACGCCGCGCCGGTGGTGCCCGAGACGGTGTCGGCCACCAGCGGCCGATCGGACCAGGACAGGCGAGGCGCGCTCGCCAACGGCGAATGGACGGCCACCGTCAGCACCCGCCGTTCCGTCGACGCCAAGTGGCGCGGCAACCGGGACGCCGGTTACCTTCTCGGCGCGCTGCTGCTGACCTGGCGACCCGAACTCGGTCACCGCACGGTCTCGCGGCGGCGCCGCTGACCGCAGGGTACGGCGCGGGACAGATCCTCCGACCGGTGGTGGCTGCCCCGAAGCTCAGGACGTCCTATCCCGCCGAGTTCGTCATCGCCGCGGACGTGCTCGGTGCGGCGACGCCCACGGCGGGCGTGGTGCCCGCCGGGATCAGGCGAACTTGATCTCGAGGCCGATGCCGAGAATGGCGATCAACCAGATGACGCCGGTGAAGATGGTGACGCGGTCGAGGTTCTTCTCCACGACGGTGGACCCGGACAGGCTGGACTGCACGCCGCCGCCGAACAAGCTGGACAGACCTCCACCCTTGGCGCGGTGCAGCAGCACCAGCAGCACCAGCAGCACGCTGGTGATGATCAGGAGGATATCCAGGAACATCCGCATGCCGGACAGTCTATGCGGTCGGTGCGACGGCACCGAATCAGGCACTCGGCAGCCGGGCCCGGCGCTAGCGCCGGTCGACCGCGACGAGGTGGGTGACCTGCTCCTCCTCGGCGGCACCGAACTTCGCGACCGCCTCTTCCCGCAGCTGGTCCTGCGCGGTGAGCCGGATCTGGTGCTGGTGCATGTGCTCGGCCCAGGACCGCACGACGAACGCCTCGACATAGCGGTCGATCACCCCGACGTCGCGATAGAGGCGCCATTCCATCGCGCCGGTGCGCTGCCGGGACCGGCCGACGAAGGCCATGGCGGCGAGGAATTCCTCGACGTCTTCCGGCGGCACGTCGTAGCTGCGCAGGATCAGCACCGGACCGTCGTCGGGATCGGGTTCCACCACCAGTTGGGGTTCCGGCCAGAACGCCGAGGGGGTCAGGTCGAGCACCTCGGGATCGTTCCGGATGGGCAGCCACACCGTGCTGACCGCACACAACGCCAGCAGCACCGCGGCCCACAACAGCGCAGGCACCGAGCCGATCGCGTCGGCGACCAGGCCCCAGACCAGCGAACCGATCGCCTGCCCGCCCATGAACACCAGCAGGTACACCGACAACCCGCGCGCACGCACCCAGGCGGGCAGCAACAACTGCATGGTCGAGTTCATCGTGGACATCGCCAGCAGCCACGCCAGGCCCGCGAAAATCAGCAGCACCAGCACCACCGGCACCACGCGCAGCAGCGCGGTGCCCGCCGTGGCCGACCCGAACAGAATCGCGGCGATGGTGAGCCGCTGGGTCGGGGTGAGCCACGTCCGCAATCGGGACAACATCGCCGCGCCGAGCACCGCGCCGACGCCGAGCGCGCCGAGCATCAGCCCGTACCCCGACGACGACAGTGCGAGCCGGTCGCGCGCGATCACCGGCAGCAGCGCCCACACCGCGCTCGCGGGTGCGATGAACAGGAGCGAGCGCAGCAGCACCCGGCGGATCGCGGGCGCCGCGCGGATGAAACGGGTGCCCGCCTGCAATGCCGCAAGCGGGCGCTCGGTGGGCAGGCGCCGGTCGATCGCCGGCCTGCGCCAGACCGTCAAGACCACGACGATCCCGACGAACGACACCGCGTTCAACGCGAACACCAGCGTCGGCCCGGACAGCGTAACCAGCGCGCCGGCCAGCGCGGGCCCCACCGCCCTGCCGATGTTGATGTTCATGCTGCCCAGCGCGGACGCCGCCGGGATCTGCTCGCGCGACACCAGTTCGGGTTGGATGGCCTGCCAGGCCGGCGCCGTCAGCGCCTGCCCGCAACCGAGCAGGAACAACAAGGTGAGCAGCACGCCGGGGGTGGTGTGACCCGTGGCCGTCGACACGGCGAGCAGCAGGGCCAGCGCCGCCATCGTGGATTGGGCGCCGAGCAGCAGCCTGCGCCGGTCCACGAGGTCGGCGATCACCCCGGAGGGGATGGCCAGCAGCATCACGGGAAGCGTGATAGCGGTCTGCACGAACGACACGAGCGCCGCCGCGTTGGGCCGGTCGACCATGATCCACTGCGCGCCGACGGTCTGCATCCAGGTGCCCAGATTCGACACCAGCTGCGCCACCCACAGCGCGCGGTACACCGGTGAACGCAGCGGCGCCCAAGTGGAAATCGGGGTCGTCGCGGCGGTTGTCACTCGCCGAAGCTTAGTCGCGGCGACGTCGCCGCCCCGACGCCGCGTCCGGCCCCTGGCCCGCCGATCGCGCCGCTGTCGCGGCCAGCAGCAACGCCACGATCAGCAGCGCGGCTCCCGCCAGGCCCGCCGCCGTGAGGCGTTCGCCCAGGACGATCGCCGCCAGCACCGCTCCCGTGAGCGGTTCCAGCAGAGCCAGTACCGCGGCGATTCCCGGGTCCGCATCCGAGAGACCGCGGAAGTACAAGGTGTAGGCGACCGCGGTGGGTGCGAGGCCCAGCACCAGAACGAGCGCGATGCTGCCGGGCGCCGGGTCGAACGCCAGCCCGCTGGTGGCCGCGAGCGGCGCCAGCAGCAACGCCCCGCCGGTGAATCCGAGACCGGTGGTCGTCATCGCGTCGAGCCCGGGCACCGGCGCCGCGTTGAGGACGGTGACCGTCGCGAATGCGGTGGCGGCCACCGCCGCGAACGCCGCGCCAACCAGCAACCCGCCCGCATCGGCGCCACCGCTCGGCGCACCGACCAGCAACGCCAGTCCGCACAGCGAGATGCCGATCGTCGCCGCGCGGCGCCGGTCCACCGCCTGTCGTCCGGTGACGTGCTCCAACCCGGCGACGACCACCGGCGACATACCGATCGTGATCAACGTCGCGAGGCTGACCGAAGAGGCGGCCACGGCGCCGAAGTAGGCCGCCTGGAAGGCCGCCGCGAGCACGGCGACCGCGCCGATCCGACGCCACGCCAGCGGTTCTCGCGGCCACGGTCGCCGCGTGCCTGCGAGCAGAACCAGAATGAGCAGCCCGCCGACGGCGAGCCGGCAGGTGGCCACCGCGACGGGTGACAAGCCGGTGGCCCGGTGCACCAACGCGCCGAGCAGGCCGCCGGTGCCCCAGAGGATGCCGGCGCCGACGAGGTAGACCAGCCCGGAACGGGCAGATGAGGACATGAGGGATCGCGCTCCTGCGACAAAGGGATGGGGGTCGCGGACGCGAGGTGCACAGTGATGCCGAAAAGGAGCGCGCTCACCGTTCGGCGGCGCGCTGGATACCTACACCTCGCTCAGGAAGCGGGCGGCGGGGTGATCGGGAAGCATCGATGCACGGCACAGATGCTAATACGACACGGAACGAGTCATCCCATGAGTCTCGATTCCTGCGGCATGCGGGTTCACCGGCGGGTCTTCGGCAGGCCGGGCCGACCAGCGCGACCTCGGTGGCGAGGCGGGTCGTCGGTAGCATCGCCGCATGGCGGCACTCTTCGCGCGATCAGGACCGCTCGTCTTGCTCGCCCTCTGCACGATCGCGGCGTGTTCGAGCGGTGAGCCCGACCGCGGCGCCGACGCGCCGACCCCGGTGGGCCGCACGTTTCTCTCGACCAGCGTCGAAGGCACCCCGATTCCCGGCGGCGGTCCGCTGACTATCAGCTTCACCGAGGGCCGGGTAGCGGCCGACGCGGGATGCAACAAGTTCACCGGCGCGGCCTCCCTCGACGATCAGGTGCTGCACGTCTCCGGTCTGGCCACGACACTGATGGCCTGCGAGGACGATCGGCGCGGCGCCGACGAGTGGCTCAGCGGCCTGCTGAACTCGCAGCCCACCTGGCGGCTGGACGACTCCCGGCTCACCCTGCACAGCCCCGACCGCACGGTGAGCTCGGTCGACAAGAAGGTCGCCCAGCCGGACAAACCGATCGAGGGCACGTCCTGGCTGGTCACCACGCTCATCACCGACAACAGCCAGATCCGCTCACGTGCCCTCGACGAGGCGCAGCCGACGCTCACCATCGCGGAGGACCACAGCGTCTCCGGCGGCGCCGGGTGCAATCGCATGACCGGCAGGGCCGAGGTGTCCGGCACCCGGATCACCTTCCGGATCGTCACCACGAAGATGCTGTGCTCGCCGGAGGTGATGGAGGTCGAGCAGGCGGTGTTGAGAACCCTGGACGGCACGACGACCGCCACCGTGGACGCCGACACGCTGACCCTGCGCAACGACAACGGCGCGGGCCTGGTCCTGCACGCGCGGTGACGCCTGCTACTTCTGCCGGGTGAGCACGACGCGGTCGGCGACCAGCTCGGCCGCTCGGGGTCACCGCCGCTCCCCTTGGCGCCCTTGTAGCTCATGGTCATCGGCGTGACGCTGTCGACGGTCGTCCATTCGTAGCGATTGTCGGTCGGTCCGAATCCGAGGAGCCCGAGCCGGTAGTACGCGCTGCTGCCGTGGACGTCCTCGGCTTCCTCCCGCAGGAAGTCGTTGCCGGTCTCGGCGATCCATTCCCAGTGCGAGACGATCTCCCGTCGGACCGGGTTGTCCGCCGTGCCACCCGCGACGAAGGTAGATTTGTCGCCCTCTCGGCATATATGGCACAGCCCGGCATCGCGGGAAGCGATACCGGGCTGTCGCGCGTCGGAACCGGATCAGGGCAGGGGGCCGCCCGCGGCAATCGCGGAGAGGATGGCGAATTCGTCACCCTTGAGCGAAGCGCCGCCCACCAACGCGCCGTCGATGTCGCCCTGAGCGACCAGTTCTCCGACGTTCTTGGCGTTCACCGACCCGCCGTAGAGCACACGCACACCGGCCGCGACCTCGGGCGTGGCGAGCTTCTCCAGCTCGCCACGAATCGCACCGCAGACCTCTTGCGCGTCCGCGGGGGTGGCGACCTTGCCGGTGCCGATCGCCCACACCGGCTCGTAGGCGATGACGATCTTCGAGATCTCCTCGGCCGTCAAGCCTTTCAGCGATCCACGCAGTTGCTCGAGGTTGTACTCGACGTGCGTGCCCGCCTCGCGGACGTTCAAGCCTTCGCCGATGCACACGATCGGGGTGATCCCGTGCTTCAACGCCTGCTTGGCCTTGGCCAGCACGGTGGCGTCGTCCTCGTTGTGGTACTGCCGCCGCTCGGAGTGCCCGACCACGACGAAGGTGCAGCCCAGCTTGGCGAGCATGCTCGCGCTGATCTCACCGGTGTAGGCGCCCGACTCGTGCACCGAGACGTCCTGGCCGCCGTAGGTGAGCAAGAGCTTGTCGCCTTCGACCAGCGTCTGCACGCTGCGCAGGTCGACGAACGGCGGGATCACCGCGACGTCGACCTTGTCGAAGTACTTCTCCGGCAGCGCGAACGCGATCTTCTGCACCAGGGCGATGGCCTCGAGGTGATTGAGGTTCATCTTCCAGTTGCCCGCGATGAGCGGTTTGCGTGCCATGTTCAGTCCTCCAACACCGCGATACCGGGGAGTTCCTTGCCCTCCAGGTACTCCAGCGACGCCCCACCACCGGTGGAGATATGCGAGAAGCCGTCCTCCGGCAGGCCGAGCGCCCGCACGGCCGCGGCCGAATCGCCGCCGCCGACCACGCTGAACGCCCCCTTGCCGGTGGCGGTCACGATCGCCTCGGCGACGCCGCGGGTACCCGCTGCGAACTTCTCGAACTCGAACACGCCCATCGGCCCGTTCCAGAAAACGGTCCGCGCCTCGGTCAGCAATACCGCGAAACGGTGCACCGACTCCGGGCCCACGTCCAGACCCAGCCAGCCGTCCGGGATCTCGTGTGCGGGCACCACCTTCGACTCCGCGTCGGCGGCGAACTTGTCGGCCACCACGATGTCGCGCGGCAGATGGATGACGTCGGCGTACTGCTCGAGCAACTGCTTGCAGGTGTCCACCATCTCCTCCTGCAGCAGCGAGGAGCCCACCGAAAGGCCCTGTGCGGCAAGGAAGGTGAAGCACATGCCGCCGCCGATCACCAGCGTGTCGACCTTCGGCGCGAGCGCCTCGATGACCGCCAGCTTGTCGGAGACCTTGGAACCACCGAGCACGACCGCGTACGGCCGGTCCGGGTTCTCGGTCAACTTGGCCAGCACTTCGACCTCGGCCGCGACCAGCGTGCCCGCGTAGTGCGGCAGCAGCTCGGCGACGTCGTACACCGACGCCTGCTTGCGGTGCACCACGCCGAACCCGTCGGAGACGAACGCGCCGTCGTCGCCGACCAGCTCGACCAGCGCCGCGGCCAGCTTGGCCCGGTCGGTGTCATCCTTGCTGGTCTCGCGTGCGTCGAACCGGATGTTCTCCAGCAGCAGCACATCGCCGTCGGTGAGGCCCTCGGACCGCGCGAGCGCGTCCTGGCCCACCACGTCACTGGCGAGCTGGACATTGCGGCCCAGTTCCTCGGCGAGCCGGGCGGCCACCGGCGCCAGCGAGAGCTTCGGGTCCGGTTCACCCTTCGGACGGCCGAGGTGCGCGGTCACGACAACTTTGGCGCCGGCTTCGGCGAGCGCCTTGATGGTCGGCGCCGAGGCGATGATGCGGCCGGGATCGGTGATCTGTCCGTGGTCGTCGAGGGGGACGTTCAGGTCGGAGCGCACCAGCACGCCCCGGCCTTCGACCCCCTCGCCGAGCAGATCCGCGAGTGTCTTGACAGCCATGCGCGTCAGAGCGACTTGCCGACGAGGCCGATGAGATCGGCGAGACGGTTGGAGTAGCCCCACTCGTTGTCGTACCAGGACACGACCTTGACCTGGTCGTCGATCACCTTGGTCAGCGGCGCGTCGTAGATCGACGAGGCCGGGTCGGTGACGATGTCGCTGGAGACGATCGGGTCGGTGTTGTACTTCAGGATGCCCTTCAGCGGGCCCTCCGCGGCGGCCTTGTAGGCGGCGTTGATCTCCTCGATCGTGGCCGACTTGCGCAGCGTGGCGGTCAGGTCGGTGACCGAACCCGTCGGGACCGGCACGCGCAGCGCGTAGCCGTCCAGCTTGCCCTGCAGTTCGGGCAGCACCAGGCCGATGGCCTTCGCGGCGCCGGTGCCGGTGGGCACGATGTTCAGCGCGGCGGCACGGGCGCGGCGCAGGTCGCTGTGCGGGCCGTCCTGCAGGTTCTGGTCCTGGGTGTAGGCGTGGATGGTGGTCATCAGGCCATGCTCGATGCCGAACTCGTCGTTGAGCACCTTGGCCAGCGGGCCGAGGCAGTTGGTGGTGCACGACGCGTTCGAGATGATGTTCTGGCTGCCGTCGTACTTGTCGTCGTTGACGCCCATGACGATGGTGATGTCCTCGCCCTTGGCCGGGGCGGAGATGATGACCTTCTTGGCGCCCGCGGCGAGGTGGCCCTTGGCCTTGGTGGCATCGGTGAAGATGCCGGTGGACTCCACGACCACGTCCACGCCCAAGTCGCCCCAGGGCAGCGCGGCGGGGCCCTCCTTGATGGCCAGCGCCTTGATCCGCTGGTCGCCCACCACGATGGTGTCGTCGCCGTCGAGCGAGACATCCTGGGGCAAGCGGCCCAGGATCGAGTCGTACTTGAGCAGGGTCGCGAGGGTCGCGTTGTCGGTGAGGTCGTTGACCGCGACGATCTCGATGTCGGTGGTGCCGAGCGCCTTCTGCGCCTCCACCGCCCGGAAGAAGTTACGTCCGATACGACCGAAGCCGTTGATGCCTACCCGGACAGTCACGTTATCGCTCCTCAACTTTCCAGCGGATCGTTCCGATGCCCACCCACACTAACGTCCTGCCGTGACCTCGCCGACACGCACCTGGCATTGCTGAGGACGGGATGCCTGGTCAGACGCCCGACCAACACGGTTTCCGCAGTCGAAACGCCGCGATCCCCGCGACTGGCCGAGTCACAGGGATCGCGGGACGCCGGAAGCGCGGGCTCAGGCGTCGTCGAGCAGTTCGGCCGTGACGGCCGATTCGGTGTCCGGAACGCCCAGCTCCTTGGCGCGCCGGTCGGCCATCGACAGCAACCGCCGGATGCGGCCCGCGACAGCGTCTTTCGTCATCGGCGGGTCGGCGAGCTGGCCGAGCTCCTCCAGCGACGCCTGCCGGTGCTGGACGCGCAGCCTGCCCGCGGCGGCCAGATGGTCGGGCACGTCGTCGCTGAGGATCTCCAGCGCGCGTTCCACCCGCGCCGCCGCGGCGACCGCGGCCCGCGCCGAGCGGCGCAGATTGGCGTCATCGAAATTGGCCAGGCGATTCGCGGTCGCGCGTACCTCGCGGCGCAGTCTACGTTCCTCCCAGACCATCCGGGTGCCGTGCGCGCCCATCCTGGTCAGCAGCGCGCCGATCGCCTCACCGTCGCGCACCACCACACGGTCGGTACCGCGCACTTCCCGCGCCTTGGCGGTGATGCCCAGCCGCCGGGCCGCGCCGACCAGCGCCAGCGCCGCCTCGGGACCGGGGCAGCTGACCTCGAGCGCCGAGGAGCGGCCGGGTTCGGTGAGCGACCCGTGCGCGAGAAACGCGCCACGCCACGCGGCTTCGGCGTCGGCGATGCTTCCGCCGACCACCTGGGCGGGCAGGCCACGCACCGGACGGCCGCGCACGTCGAGCAGACCGGTCTGCCGGGCCAACGCCTCGCCCTCCTTCGAGACGCGCACCACGTAGCGGGAGGTCTTGCGCAGTCCGCCCGCGCCGAGCACGTGCACATCGGAGCCGTAGCCGTAGAGCTCGAAGATCTCCCGGCGCAGCCTGCGCGCGATGGACCCCATGTCCACCTCGGCCTCGACGATCACCCGGCCGCCGACGATGTGCAGGCCGCCCGCGAAACGCAGCAGAGCGGACAGTTCCGCCTTGCGGGAACTCACCTGCGACACCGTGAGCCTGCTCAGCTCGTCTTTCACATCGGCTGTCATCGCCACGGGACGCGCTCCTTTCCACCCAACCCGGAACGCACATCCTGGCCCATGTGCCGTCCCTCGACTCGAAGCCCTGCCATTTGCGGCCGAGGTTGCCGGATCAGTTGATCCAGTGCGGCGGCAAGCTTTCCGGGGTGATGCCGGTCCGTTCCCGCTTCGGCGACATCGGAGAAGGTTACTCGTGCCCGCAACTGTTCGGCAGCCCTGGCCACATGTTCCCGCTCGCGACCCTCCGGCACCGAGCCGGAATCGACCAGCACCTCATCGACGACGAATTCCGGTGCGTGCTGGGACAATACATGCAAATGCCGCTCCGCGGAGAACCCCGCGGTCTCCCCCGGCTCCGCGGCGAGATTGAGCACAAGGACTTTCCTGGCCCTGGTGTACACCAGGGCTTCCCGTAGCTCCGGGACGAGGACGTGCGGGATCACGCTGGTGAACCACGATCCCGGGCCGAGCACCACGACATCCGCGTGTTCGATCGCCGAGGTCGCCTCCGGACTGGCCGGTGGGTCGGACGGAATCAGCCGCACTCGCCGCACCTTACCCGGCGTGGTCGCGATGGCAACTTGGCCGCGAATGCAACGGCTCACCCGTGGATCCGCCTCCAACCCAGAGACATCCGCCTCGATGTCCAGCGCGATCGGCGACATGGGGAGCACTCGTCCGGTGATGCGCAACATGCGGGCGACTTCGTCGAGCGCGGCGACCGGATCGCCGAGCACCTCGGTGAGCCCGGCCAGGATCAGGTTGCCCACGGAGTGCCCGGCCAGCGCGCCGGTGCCACCGAAACGATGCTGGACGGTCTGCGTCCAGACACCGTCGGCGTCCGCGGCCAAGGCCGCCAGCGCCATCCGTAGATCCCCCGGCGGAAGCACCCCCAGCTCGGCGCGTAGCCGGCCCGAGGAGCCGCCGTCGTCGGCGACGGTGACCACCGCGCAGATCTTCCTGGTCAGCCGCCGCACCGCGGTCAGTGTCGCGTACAGCCCGTGCCCGCCACCCAGCGCGACAATGCTGGGATTGGATTCCCAGCCGGTCATTCGCGCCCCAGGTCTCGATGGACGACCCGGACCACGTCGGCGGAGTCCTCCGGCCCGCCGGTGACCTCACTCATCAACTCGCCCAGTGCCTCGGCAATCGCGACGCTCCGGTGCTTGCCTCCGGTGCAGCCCACTGCGACCGTCATGTATCGCTTCCCCTCTTGGCGGTAACCGTTCGTGGTCAGCTCGACCAGGTGGTGGCAGGTACGCAGATAATCGTTCGCGCCGGGACGCGACAACACGTACTCGCTGACCACCGTCTCCTGACCGGTGTGTTCCCGCAACTCCGGTATCCAATGCGGATTGGGTAGAAAACGCACATCCAACACCATGTCGGCGTCCAGCGGAACCCCGTACTTGAAGCCGAACGACTGCACGGTGAGCTGCAACGCGCTCGGCGCGCCACCGCCGTAGGCCTCCTCCATCTTGCGATGCAACTGATGGATGGACAGCTCGGTGGTATCGATGACCAGGTCGGCGGCGGCCTTCACGGCGGACAGCCGCACCCGCTCGGCGGCGATGCCCGCCGACAACGTGCCGTCTTTGCTCTCGCTCTGCAGCGGATGCCTGCGCCGCGCGAAGCCGAAACGGCGGATCAGCACATCGTCGGAGGCCTCGAGGAACAGGACCCTGGTGCGCACGCCGAGGGTCCGCAACTGCTCGGTGACCACCGAAAGGTCGCCGGTGAAGAACCGGCTGCGCACGTCCATGACCAGCGCGAGACGGCGGATCGGTGGCTTCGCCGAAGCACCGAGTTCCACCATTCGCCCGAACAGCTCGGGCGGCAGGTTGTCGGCCACGTACCAGCCGAGGTCTTCGAGCACGCGAGCGGCGGTGCCGCGGCCCGCGCCCGAGAGCCCGGTCACGATCACTACCTCGACCTGCGGATTCGCTCCGCCGACGGCGCCGGACGAGGCGACTCGTCCCGCACTCGTCGGCGGACTGCCCGCACTGCTGTTCGATTCGACGCGTGTCATGTCCTACCGGATCCGTCTCTGAGGTGCCTTCCGATCATCGCGCACCGGGTTCGGTATCGGCCGCAGACACACAACGTACGCGATACCGAAATTTCCGTGCACTGTCGACTGACTATTCGGACTCGAGCGCCGCAAGGACCGCTTTCGCGGTCGCCAGCCCGATTCCGGGCACCTCGGTGATCTCCTCGACCGTGGCCTGCTTCAGCTTGGCCACCGATCCGAAATGGGTGACCAGCGCGGTACGGCGCGCCGTTCCGAGCCCCGGCACCGAGTCCAGGGCCGAGGCGGTCATCCGGCGTGAGCGCTTGCTGCGATGGAAGGTGATGGCGAAGCGGTGCGCCTCGTCACGCACCCGTTGCAGTAGGTACAGCGCCTCGCTGTTGCGCGGCAGGATCACCGGGTCGCTCTCGCCGGGCACCCACACCTCCTCGAGCCGTTTGGCCAGGCCGATCACCGCGACATCGGTGATGCCCAGCTCGTCGAGCACCTCGGCGGCCGCGGCGACCTGGGGCGCGCCGCCGTCGACGACGAACAAGTTGGGCGGGTAGGAGAACTTGCGCGGGCGCCCGGTGCGTGGGTCGATACCCGGACGGGAGGTCAGGTCGAGCGCGTCGTCGTCGCTTCCGGTCGCGGCGAGATCGTCGTGCTCCATCATGTCGCGCTCACGGCGCAGCTTGAGGAACCGCCGCCGGGTCACCTCGGCGATGCTGCCGACGTCATCGGAACGGCCGTCGCCCGCCGCTTCCCGGATCGTGTAGTGGCGGTACTCGGACTTGCGGGCCAGACCGTCTTCGAAGACCACCAGCGAGGCGACCACGTCGGTCCCCTGCACATGACTGACGTCGACGCATTCGATGCGCAGCGGCGCGGTGTCGAGTTCCAGGGCATCCTGGATTTCTTGCAGCGCTTGCGATCTCGAAGTCAGATCGCCCGCCCGCTTGAGCTTGTGCTGGGCCAGCGCCTCCATCGCGTTGCGCTGCACCGTCTCGGCGAGTGCCTTCTTGTCCCCCCGTTGGGGCACCCGCACCTTCACCGCCGAACCGCGCAGGCCGGACAGCCACTGCTGGACCTGCTCGATATCGGCGGGCAGTTCGGGCACGAGCACTTCGCGGGGCACCACGGTGGCGGCCGGCTCGTCGACGGACTGCTCGGCCACCGCCACCTGCTCGCCGTAGAACTGGGTGAGGAACTGCTCGACCAACGCGGCGAGTCGACCGCCCGCCTCCGGGACGTCAACCGCGTCACCCGACTTGTCGACCACCCACCCGCGCTGGCCGCGCACCCGGCCGTCCCGCACATGGAAGACCTGCACCGCCACCTCCAACTCGTCGGCGGCGAAAGCGATGACGTCGGCATCGGTGCCCGTGCCGAGCACCACCGCCTGCTTCTCCAGCGCCCGGCGCAACGCTTGCACATCGTCGCGCAGCCGGGCGGCGGCCTCGAAATCCAAATCTCCCGCCGCCTCGTGCATGCGGCGCTCCAGCTCCCGGACCAACCGATCGGTGCGGCCCGCGAGGAAGTCGCAGAAGTCCTCGACGATGGAGCGGTGCTCCTCGGCACTCACCCGCCCGACGCACGGCGCCGAGCACTTGTCGATATAGCCGAGCAGGCAGGGACGCCCGATCTGGTGGTGCCGCCGGAAGACGCCGTTGGAGCAGGTGCGCGCGGGAAACACCCGCAGCAGCAGATCGAGCGTCTCGCGGATGGCCCAGGCGTGCGCGAACGGGCCGAAGTAGCGCACACCCTTGCGACGCGCGCCGCGGTAGACGAACAGCCGCGGGTAATCCTCGTACAACGTGACCGCGAGCACCGGGTAGGACTTGTCGTCGCGGTAGCGGACGTTGAAGCGGGGATCGAACTCCTTGATCCAGTTGTATTCCAGCTGCAACGCCTCCACCTCGGTGGAGACGACCGTCCATTCGACGCTGGCGGCAGTGGTGACCATCTGCCTGGTACGCGGATGCAGGCCGGCGACGTCGGCGAAATACGAGTTCAGTCTGCTGCGCAGGCTCTTTGCCTTGCCGACGTAGATGACCTGCCGATGGGCGTCCCGGAATTTGTAGACGCCGGGTTCGACGGGAATCGTGCCCGGCGCGGGCCGGTACGTCGCTGGATCTGCCACCCATCCAGCGTATCGACCGGGACCGACAGCCCGGCCGACGGCGGCTCGATACCTAGCCCGAGGTGGGGACCCCGAACCATGCTTTGGCTTCCGGGCGGCGCAGCAGGTGTAGGACCGCGGCCGAGGTGGCGAGCGAGTACCCCGCGGCGACGACGCCCACGACGGGCGGGACGGTCGCCATGTCCCTGATCGCCCAGCACCCGACGACCGCCTGCAGGAGGGTCAACGCGATCGTCAGCCTGCGCACGCCGGGCGCGTCCTGCGCGAATCCGAGCACGAGCAGACCCAGTGCCCACGCCACACAGAATTGGGTGGACGCCGTGGCGGCCGCGTCGCCACCGCGGGTCAGATTCATCAGCACGGGATAGACGAGTCCGAATCCCGCCATTCCGGCGACGGCTTCCCGCACGTCCCGAACCGCCTCCGGCATGGCGATTTCCACGCCGACCGACGACTCGTCCCCGGAGAACGCCAAGCTCACAGCCGTACCTCCGTTGGTACCGAACCTTCCGGCGCAACCTGCGAAAACGCCGGAATCGCACGGTAACACGGTGACAATCCGCGCAACTCCGACTTCGGCAAATGAGCTTGGGGTCGGTCGCGCGCACCGACGGCCAGGGGTCAGTCCACGAGACCGTGCCGCCGTAGCGCGGCCAGCAGCGCGTCCGGGCGCTCGGCGGTGGGCAGGGCATCCACCAGAGCGAATCGGCTGCCCAGCGCCTCGGCGCCGCCGTCGGCCTCGGCGCTGTCCCCGATCATCAGCGCCGCTTCGGCGGGCACGCCCAGTTCCCCCAGCGCGGAACGGAAGATCTCCGCGTCGGGCTTCATGGCGCCGACCTCGAAGGAGAGGGTGAACGCACCGACCAGCCGATCCCAGCCGCGCACCGCGAACGAGGGACGGATGTCGAACGGGATATTGCTCACCACCGCGACCGGAACGCCCTGCGCCGCGAGCAGATCGAGCACGGCCTCGCTGTCCGGGTACGGCGTCCACTCCAGCGGGTCGAGCAACCGGGCATACAGTCGTTCGGCGTCCTCGTCGGTAGGCACACCCGAGGTGCGCAGCACCTTCATCATCACCTTGCGATGCAGCGCCGGGTCCAGGTCGCGGTGGTCCCATGCGTACTGCGTCTCTGCGTCGAACTCGGCGATGTGGTCGACCGGCGCGGTCATCCGCCGCATGATCTCGGCCTTCTCGTCCACGTCGAACGCCTGTCCGTCCGGCCGGGTCAGATCCGCGTACCAGGATTCGTCCGCCTCCAGGCGGAACAGGGTTCCGGAGAAGTCGAACAGCACCGCCTCGATCGCCACCCGGCCAGCCTACCGACCGATCGCACCGCGGCGCCGGTCCGCGCGGGACGATCCCCACCGTCCCGACCTCGACACACACTGCGGCCAGGACGATTTCGTCCGTGGGAAGGAAAGCTGCGCGGCTGCCGGTGCCGGGGGTTAGAGTCCCGGCATGGGGCGCAAGCGAGGAAGTTGGGTCGCCGCCGCGGCGGCGTTCGCACTCACCGTCGGTATGGCCACCGCGTGTTCGTCCGGCGAAAGCCAGGCGGGCGGGGTCTGCGAGACGGTGCCGAACGGCACACCGGTAACGGCCAGCGCGGCGGGGCCGACAGGCGGCGGCACCAAGGATCTCAGCACGAACCCGGAAATAGCGAGCGGCTATCGCACGAACATGACGCCGGTGCGCACCCACACTTTCGCGGTGTCGACGGCGAATCCGGTGTCGACCAAGGCCGCGTGCGAGGTCCTGCGCGACGGCGGCACCGCGGCGGACGCGCTGATCGCGGCACAGACGGTGCTCGGCTTGGTCGAACCGCAGGCCTCCGGTATCGGCGGCGGCGCGTTCCTGCTCTACTACGACGCCGACACCAAGACCGTGGACGCCTACGACGGCCGCGAGGTGGCCCCCGCGGCCGCCACCGAGAACTATCTGCGCTGGATCAGCGATGCCGATCGCACCGAGCCCAAACCGAACACGCGGGCCAGCGGCCGTTCCATCGGCGTACCCGGTGTGCTGCGGATGCTCGAGCTGGCGCACCGCGACCACGGCAAGACCGCGTGGCGCGAGCTGTTCGACCCGGCCGTCGGGCTGGCCGATCAGGGCTTCCCGATCAGTCCGCGCCTCGCGGGCCAGATCGCGGAATCGGCCGAGGACCTCGCCGCGGACGAGGATGCCAAGGCGTACTTCCTCGAGCCGGGCGGCAGCCCGAAGACCGCGGGCACCGTCCTCACCAATCCCGCCATGGCGAAGACGCTCGGCGCCGTCGCGACCGAGGGCGCGCAAGCGTTCTACACGGGCGCCATCGCCCGAGACATCGCCGCGGCCGCGGGCCGATCCTCCGGAGGGCGCACCCCCGGCCTGATCACGACCGAGGACTTGGCCGGTTACCAGGCGAAGAAGCGCACCGCGTTGTGCACGGGCTACCGCGAGCACGAGATCTGCGGTATGCCGAGTCCGTCATCGGGCGGCATCGCCGTCGCCGCGACCCTGGGCATCCTGGAGAACTTCGACCTGGCCACCATGCGGCCGGACAGCATCGACCGCAACGGCGGCAAGCCGAACGCACAGGCCGTGCACCTCATCTCCGAGGCCGAACGCCTCGCCTACGCCGATCGCAACAAGTACGTGGCCGACACGGATTTCATCCCGCTGCCCGGCAACTCGGCACAAACCCTGCTGAATCGCGACTATCTGCGGCAGCGCGCCGGGCTCATCGATCCGAACCGCAGCATGGGCACCGCGCAGCCGGGCGACTTCGGTCCCGTGCCGCTGGGCGTCGGCCCGCAACCGCCCGAGCATGGCACCAGCCACATCTCGGTAGTCGACAAGTACGGCAACGCCGCGGCGATGACCACCACCGTGGAGTCGGCGTTCGGTTCGTTCCACCTGGTCGACGGCTTCGTACTGAACAATCAGCTCACCGACTTCAATGCCGATCCGCTGGGCGCCGACGGCATACCGATGGCCAACCGGGTGCAGCCGGGCAAGCGCCCGCGCAGCTCGATGAGCCCCACGCTGATCTTCGACAAGGCCCCCGACGGCTCCCGCGGCGAACTCACCCATGTCGCGGGCTCGCCAGGCGGCTCGGTGATCATCCAATTCGTGGTGAAAACGCTGGTCAACATGTTCGACTGGGGCCTGGATCCGCAACAAGCGGTATCCGCGGTCGCGTTCGGCGCCGGGAACAGCCCGTCTACCGGTATCGGCGGTGAACACCCCGATATCGACGCCACCGACAACGGCGACCACGACCCGCTCGTGCTGCGGCTGCGTGAACTCGGACATCAGGTTTCGGTCGCACCGCAGACCAGCGGCCTCAGCGCCCTCAAACGCAACGGCGCGGACGGCTGGATCGGCGGCGCTGACCCGCGCCGTGAAGGCGCGGTCCTCGGCGACACCCACTGAGTCGCCCCGGCCGTCCCGGGCTCGGTGAGGACAGGCCTACCGGCTGCGGCTGCGGCTGCGGCTGCGGCTGCGGCTGCGGCTGCGGCTGTCGAGGATCGACGTGCCCGGCGGGGCGGGGCGGCTACTTCCTCCGGATCATCGGATACACCACGGGACCTCGTCCGATCGGCAGCTCACGCTGCGACTCGAACCCGAATCGCGTGTAGAAGGGCACCGTGGCGCTGGTATTCGAGATGAGGAAGCAGTCCTGCTCGGCCATCGCCAGCCGCCGCTCGAGCAACGCGGTCGCCAATCCCCGGCCCTGCGCACCCGGAAGCGTCCCGATGGCGGCCAGGTACAGATGCGGTGTCGCCGGGCGCGCGTGCTCCATCCGCCGCCCCGCGGCCAGCGCCCGCCCCGCGCTCGACCCCAAGGCTCGCAGCAAGGTCGCCGGCTTCGCCGTCGGTGCCACCACATGCGCCGGTTCCCACAGCGCCACACAGGCAAGATTGCCCTCCGCGTCGTGCGCGAGGTCAACCAGGCCGTTCTTCCGGCGCGACGCGATGCGCGAATCCCAGAACGGCGGCAAGGCTTTTCGCCGCCGCGACGGCCCCGGCCAGAAATAGGTCATCAGCGGATCGTCGGCGAAAGCCGCCGCGAGGACGAACGCACCCGGCTCCATACCGGCGAGGCTAGACCAGCTTTCGAACCCGCGCGAGCGCTGAAGGCCGCCCCGGCTCACTTCCTCCCGGAATACTCGGCGCCGAGCTCACGCAGCCGAGCCATGGCTCGTGCCGCGTGCTCCTTGTCGTTCGAACGGATCGCCAGCATCGGGACGTAGTCGTCGTCGACCAATTCCAAGCGTGCCCAGGCCTTCCGGTCCGGGAACGACACGCCGCGAATGTAGTCCCACGGAAAGTCGTTGTCGCCCACAATGTTCCGCACCGACACACCTCGGGCGCCGACGCGAACCCGCGGCCTGGTCAGCAGCAGCACCGCCGCGGCGCCGAGCACGCCGATCCCGATCATCGCGACCTGATCGGCCACCCGGAAGTTGACGCCGGTCGACCCGCTGCGCAGCCACACGCCGCCCACGATGAACGCGGCCGCGAACAGCACCGCCGCGATCCAGGCCGTCCGCACCGCACGGCGGGGACGCACCTCGAACTCCCATTCGGACGCATCGCCGGCCGCCGGGGCCGAGCCCGCGTTCCTCCGGAAGATACGGACGACCGGCATCGTCACGCGGACTGTCGCAGGGCGCGCAGCGTCAGCGCGGCGTCCAGCGCCGCGGCGGCCGCCTGCTCGCCCTTGTTCTCTGCGGATTCGGGCAGCCCGGCCCGATCCAAGGCCTGCCGCTCGTTGTTGGTCGTGAGAACCCCGTTCGCGACCGGCGTGCCCTCGTCCAGCGAAACCCGGGTGAGCCCCGCGGTCACCGCGTCGCAGACGTACTCGAAATGCGGCGTGTCACCGCGGATCACCACACCGAGCGCCACCACCGCGTCGTGCGACCTGGCCAGCTCCTGGGCCACCACCGGCAGCTCCATCGCGCCGGCGCAGCGCACCACCGTGATCTGCTGGACGCCCGCCTCCTTGGCCACCCGCTCGGCGTTCGCCACCAGGGTGTCGCAGATCTGGGTGTGCCAGCGCGAGGCGACGATGCCCAAGGAGAGGTCCTTGGCGTCCGCCAGCGCGAAGGTCGGTACCCCGGTACCGCTCATCGATGTCCGCCTTTCCGGTCTGCTCGCAGTTCAGTGCGCCGTCTCGCCGAGATCGAGCTCGTCGAGGCCGATCAGGTCGTGCCCCATTCGGTCCCGCTTGGTGCGCAGGTAACGCAGGTTCTCCGCGTTCGCGCGCAACGGCATCGGCACCCGGTCGGTGATCCGCAGGCCATAGCCGTCCAAGCCGACCCGCTTGGCCGGGTTGTTGGTGAGCAAACGCATCGAGCGAAGGCCCAGATCCACCAGGATCTGCGCGCCGGTGCCGTAATCGCGGGCATCCGCGGGCAAGCCCAGCTCCAGATTCGCGTCGACCGTATCGTGGCCGGAATCCTGCAGCTGGTAGGCCTGCAACTTGTGCATCAGGCCGATGCCGCGCCCCTCGTGACCGCGCATGTACAGCACCACGCCGCGCCCCTCGGCCGCGACCATCTCCAACGCGGCATCCAGCTGCGGACCGCAGTCGCAGCGCAGCGACCCGAACACGTCACCGGTCAGGCACTCCGAGTGCACCCGCACCAGGACGTCCTCGCCGTCGCTGATGTCGCCGCGCACCAGCGCGACGTGCTCGACCTCGTCGTAGATGCTCTGATAGCCGACGGCCATGAATTCGCCGTGCGCGGTGGGGATACGCGCCTCGGCGACGCGCACCACGTGCTTCTCGTGCCTGCGCCGCCACGCGATCATGTCGGCGATCGAGATCAGCGCCAGCTCGTGCTCGTCGGCGAAGACGCGCAACTCCTCGGTGCGGGCCATGTGGCCCTCGTCCTTTTGGCTGACGATCTCGCAGATCACCCCCGCCGGACGCAAACCGGCCATGCGCGCCAGGTCGACGGCCGCCTCGGTGTGACCGGGCCGGCGCAGCACGCCACCGTCCTTGGCGCGCAACGGCACCACGTGGCCGGGGCGGGTGAAATCGTCGGCCTTGGCGTCGGCGTCGGCCAGCAGCCGCATGGTGGTGGCGCGGTCGGCGCCGGAGATACCGGTCGTGACGCCCTCGCGAGCGTCCACCGAGACGGTGTAGGCGGTGCCGTGCTTGTCCTGGTTCATCGCGTACATCGGCGGCAGGCCCAGCCGATCGCAATCGTCACCCGTGAGTGGCACACAGATGTAACCAGAGGTGTAGCGGATCATGAAGGCGACCAGCTCCGGGGTGGCCTTCTCCGCCGCGAAGATGAGGTCGCCCTCGTTCTCGCGGTCCTCGTCGTCGACGACGACGACCGCCTTACCGGCGGCGATATCGGCGACTGCGCGCTCGATGCTGTCGAACCTGGTCACGTCTGTTGTGCTCCATCTCGAAATAGGTGCCTCACCACAGTACTGTGTTCGATTTGCAGCGCCTGCGGCGCTGCGTGTTCACGGCCCCTTTGTGGCTCGCGAACGGAACATGCTCGGTCTCGCTTCGCTCGAAACTCGGGGTGCGGTTGAGCTGGGCACGTAGAGCCTTCATCGCTGCAACCGCATGTTCGCCGTTTTCCGGTGCTCGATGGGCGCGCGACCGGCGCGGGCCCGCGGTACACGAACAGCGCGATGGATTATCCGAGACGAACCGGGCCGCCTCGCTGCGCCCGCAAACCCGAGCGCGCACCCACCGATCACGCGAACCCCGACAGCACCGGACGGTGATCACCGATCCCACACGCACGCCGCTTGACGGCACGCCGCGCGGGGGGAGCGCCCTCGTCGCCGCGCGCCCTCGTCCGGCGTGGGCGGGGACGAGCGGGCGGTCACGGTCAGCCGCGCTGCTGGAGGCGTTCGACGTACTTGGCGATCACGTCGACTTCCAGATTGACGGTGGTGCCGACGGTGGCGAAGCCGAGGTTGGTCAGCGACAGGGTGGTGGGGATGAGGGAGACCTCGAACCAGTCCCGGCTGCCGGTTTCGGCGGGCTCGTCGGAGACGCCGAGTCCGGAGACGGTGAGCGAGATGCCGTCGACGGTGATCGAACCCTTCTGCACGACGTAGCGGGCGATGTTCTCCGGCAGCGAGATCCGCACCACGTCCCAATTCTCCGAGGGGGTGCGCGAGAGCACGGTGCCGGTGCCGTCGACATGCCCTTGGACCAGATGGCCGCCGAGCCTGCTGTTCAGCGCCGCGGCGCGCTCGAGATTCACCTTGGCGCCCACATCCAGCTTGCCGATGCTCGAGCGGTTGAGCGTCTCGGCCATGACGTCGACAGTGAACGAGTCGCCGCCGACCACCTCCACGACGGTCAGGCACACCCCGTTCACGGCGATCGAATCACCGTGCCCGGCATCGGAGGTCACCAGCTTGCCCTTGATCGTCAGCCGCGCGGCGTCGGTCAGCCGCTCGCTGGCGACGATCTCGCCGAGTTCCTCGACGATGCCTGTGAACATGTGCCCTGACTCCCTGTCGCGTCGTTGTCTTCCGGATGCGGAACAGCGCGGGGCCCGGCCGCTATTCCCGCGCCCACTCAGCCTAATGACGCGGGGCAGCCGGAGACAGCGGCGCTCCGGAGCGCATCGGCGCACCCCCGACCGCATCGTGAGCAGACCGACGGGCGGGCCGAGGCGGCCGGAACCGGCCGGTCCCATCGAAAAGGGAAAGAATTATGTCCGCACACGCGGCGAACACCGCAGAGCGCGGGATCCGATAATCATTCGAAGCCACTGGGCGTACCACACGAATTTATCTATCCCCCGGGGGTTCCCGATTCGTACTCGATACCCGAAAGAAACACGGTTATAACGCAGATCTCGCGCTCCGGGGAGACCGGAAGCGATATCGTTACGCGGCCGACTTCTCGCGTTCAACTTCCGCCCAGGCAGTTCGATGGGACGCTCTACCGGGTAACACGGCGGACGACCGGGAAGCCTGTCGCACGATGTCCACTCCTCGAGAAAGCCGGAGAACACAGTGGGAAAAAATGGGTCGGACACAGCCGGGGGCGCGATGTGACCACATTTCTCGATTCGACGCCGGAAGTTCGCTGCTCACGGTATCGGCGCGAATTCCAGCTACCCGCATCGGTGGATCCCGGTTCACACCGCATTCTTTTGCACATCGGCGTCGAATACGGTGCCGTCACCATGCCCGCCGACCTCGGCGAGCAGGTCCTGCGACAACTCGTCGAGGACGGAATCGCCGGTCCGGTCGTCGACCATCCGCGGGCCAGGCACTGGACCTTCCTCACCGGCCCCGCCGGGCCCGACGCTATCAGCCCGGCCGTCTCGGCCGAATTGTTCCGCCTGTACGCGGCGGTGGCCTGCGCGGGCAGTCAGGTGGTGCTGCCCTCACCGGCCGACGAGCGCACCGGTTACCGCGTGTGGATCCGGTCGCCCGAGGCCGGGGCCCACCGTCCGTCGATCAGCGCGATGATCGAGACGATCCGCGCGGTCACCGCACGGCGGACCCGGATCGGATAGACCCGATCAGCGCGCCCACGCCGAGGCCGCCTGATCGCGCAGCTTCTGCACGGTGGCCCCGGGGTCGGCGGTGCTGTAGACCGCGGAACCGGCGACGAAGCAGTCCACGCCCGCCTCCGCGGCCGCCTCGATGGTGTCCGCGTTGATGCCGCCATCGATCTCGACCAGCAGCCGCAGCTCACCGGAATCGACCAGGTTCCGCACGATGCGCGCCTTCTGCAACACCTCCGGGATGAACGACTGCCCGCCGAAGCCCGGTTCCACGCTCATCACCAGCAGGGTGTCGAATTCGCGCAGGATCTCCAGGTACGGCTCGATCGGCGTGCCGGGCTTCACCGAGAGCCCCGCCTTGGCACCCGCGGCGCGGATGTCGCGCGCCACCGCGATCGGATCGTCGGTCGCCTCGGCGTGAAAGGTCACGTTGTGTGCGCCCGCCTCGGCGTACGGCGGCGCCCAGCGGCCCGGATCCTCGATCATCAAGTGGCAGTCCAGCGGGATCTCGGTCGCCTTCAACAGGCTCTCCACCACCGGAAGGCCGAGCGTGAGATTCGGCACGAAGTGCGCGTCCATCACATCCACGTGCAGCCAGTCGGCGCCTGCGACGGCCTTCGCTTCGTCCGCGAGGTGCGCGAAGTCGGCGGACAGAATGGAGGGGGCGATCATCGGAACGGCCGGACGCGGGTAAGTCGGGTTGGACACAACGCCGGAGTCTAACGGTCCCCGGGGTTGCCCAGCGCGGGAGTGGGTAGCCTGCATAGGGTGATCAATATTTCGGCGGAACAGGGGCTCTACAGCACCCCGGTGGAGATTCGGGTGGCGGCGTCGGTGACACAACTGCCCATCGTGCGTGGGCTCGCCGAAACCCTCGTCCTACTCAGCGAATTCACGCTGGACGAGGTGGCCGACATCCGGCTGGCCGTCGACGAGGTCTGCTCGACGCTGATCGCGGTCGCCGCCCCGGAAACGAGCCTGAACTGCCGGTTCACCGTCGGTGACACCGAGTTGCTCGTCCGGGTCGAGGGCATCGCGGAGAAGCCAGGACTGCCCGACCAGCGCAGCTTCGGCTGGCATGTGCTGCGCACTCTCACCGACGCGGTGGAGTCGAACCAGGATTCCTACGACGCGGCGATCTCCGGATATCCGACAACGGTCGAGTTCCGTCGGGTCCGGGGGAAGGCGTAGTGGCGGACGAAGAAACCGTGTTCGATGCCCAGCGCGACGAGGACGCAGACACGCTGACCACCGAGGACGCCGTCGATGCCGAGGAAACCCTGGAAGCGGCGGGAGCGGTCCCCGGTTACGACGACGTCGGATTGCTCTTCGAGCAGCTCGCGGCCAGCGAGAACGGTACGGCGCGGCACAGCGCGCTACGCGCGGAACTGATCAGCCGCTGCATTCCGCTCGCCGACCACATCGCCCGCAAGTTCAGCGGACGCGGTGAGCCGTTCGACGACCTGACCCAGGTCGCGCGGGTCGGCTTGGTGCACGCGGTGGATCGTTTCGACGTGGAGCGCGGCTCGAATTTCCTATCGTTCGCGGTGCCGACCATCATGGGCGAGGTCCGGCGGTATTTTCGCGACAACACCTGGGCCATGCGAGTGCCGAGACGAGTCAAGGAAACGCACCTACGCATCGGCGCGGCGATCGACAGTCTCTCCCAAAGCCTGGGTCGCTCTCCGACGGCGAAGGAGATCGCCGCGGAGCTGGACGTCGATCCGGACGAGGTGACCCAAGCGGTCATCGCGGGCAACGCCTACCAGCCGAGTTCGATCGACGCGGCCACACTCGGCCGCGACACCGACGCCTCGCTGCTGGACACCCTCGGCGAGGAGGAGTCCCAGTTCGCTCGGGTCGAGGAGTATGTCGCGATCCGGCCGCTGCTGGCCGGGTTGCCCGAGCGGGAACGGCGCATCCTCACCATGCGGTTCTTCGAATCGATGACCCAGACCCAGATCGCTCAGCAGATGGGTATCTCCCAGATGCACGTCTCGCGCATCCTCGCGAAAACCCTTGCCCGCCTGCGGGAACAATCCAGCCGGGAATGAGCGCGTTCAGCGGGTCTTGCGTTCGCGCAACTCGCGCACCTTCGCCGGAACGGTGAGCCACCAGGTGGCATCGAGCAGTTCCCGCGGGTGGTCGGGCGCGACGCGATCCAGGTCGATTCCGCCTCCAAAGTTCAGTCGCCATCGACATCCGGCCTGCCACGTCGTCGTCATGTGCCGAGTGGGGCGGTGCCATCCGCCGCCCAGCTCGGACGAAAGGAATGCTCCCTCAGCGCGGCTTGCGCAGCGCGGCCAGGAACATGGCGTCTGTGCCGTGCCGGTGCGGCCACAGTTGCGCTCCCGGTCCGTCGCCGACATCGGTGACGCCGGGCAGCAGCTCGCGGGTGTCGAGCTGCTGCGCGCCGAGGCGGCGCACGGCGTCGGCGACGATCGACACCGTCTCCGGCAGATGCGGCGAACAGGTCGAATACACCACGACCCCGCCCGGGCGCAGCAGATCCCATGCGGCCGAGAGTAATTCGCGCTGCAGGACGACGAGGTCGCGGACGTCCGCGGGGGTGCGCCGCCAGCGCGCCTCCGGCCTGCGGCGCAGCGCGCCGAGCCCGGTGCACGGAGCGTCCACCAGGATGCGGTCGTAACCCGGGGTCAGTCCGCTGGCACGACCGTCGGCGACGTGGATGTCCACCGGCAGGTCGCGTACGGCTTTGCGCACCAGTTCGGCGCGGTGCGCGGCGGGCTCGACCGCGTCCACCCGGAAGCCGTCGATCGCGGCGATCGCGCCGAGCAGCGCGGCCTTACCGCCCGGTCCGGCGCACAGGTCCAGCCAGCGACCGGTGTCCGGGCCGTCGAGCGTGGCCCTGGTGAGCGCCAGCGCCACCAGCTGGCTGCCTTCGTCCTGGACCGCGGCCATGCCCTCGCGCACGGGCTCGAGCTTGCCCGGATCGCCACCGTCCAGGTAGACCGCGTACGGCGACCAGCGGCCCTCTTCGCCGCCGGTCACCAGCGCGAGTTCCTCCGCGGTGATGTCGCCCGGGCGGGCCACGAGATGCACCAGCGGCCGGGCGTCGTCGGCGGCGAGCACTTCGCGCAACTCCGCCGCTCGCGCTCCCAGCGCGTCGGCGAATGCCTGCGCGATCCAGACCGGATGCGCGAACTCGAACGCCGACCGGCCGACGGGATCGGCGGGCGCGAGCGCCTCGACCCACTGCTCAGGGGTCTTCTCCCCCGCCCGCCGGAGCACCGCGTTGACGAAACCCGCCTTGCCCGTGCCTGCTTCGGCGCGCACCAGTGCCACCGAGGTGTCCACGGCCGCGTGCGCGCCGATCCGGGTGCGCAACAGCTGGTAGACGCCGAGCCGGAGCACGTCCAGCAGCGGTCCGTCGATCTCCTCGATCGGCCGGCCCGCCCCTTCGGCGATCACCGCGTCGAGCAGACCCAGCGACCGGCACGCGCCGTAGGCGAGTTCGGTCGCCAACGCCGCGTCCCGCCCCGACAATCCCCGGTCCCGCAGCAGGACGGGCAGCACGAGGTTCGCGTAGGCGTCGCGTTCCCGGACCGCCCGCAACACATCCCTGGCGACCGTCCGCGGCGGATCGGTGGGTTCTTTGCGCTGCGGCCGTTGCCGTGCGGCGGCCTTGGCAGCCGGACGCCCGGCGGTGGAACGCTCCGACCGGCCCGCCGCCGCGCGTTGTCCCGTGGCGCCGCGGCGCTCGTCGCGATCGCGGTCGCCCGACTGGGCTCGCCCGCTGCCTGCCCGCTGATCGGCCGCCCGTGGCCGGCCGGCCCCGTTGCGGTCCTGCCGCGGGCCACCCTGCGCACGAGGCCGACCGGCCTCGCCGGAACGGTTCGGCGCGGACTCACGATCGTCGCGCCGCCGGTTGCGTGCGTCGTCATCACCGGGCCGATGGCCGCGCGGCGTCATTCGACCACCGCGCCGGGCTGCAGGCGGGCGCCACGCGCCCAGTCGAGCGCGGCCATCACGCGCTTGCCCTGCGGCTGCACCTGATCCAACCGCACCGCGGTGGTGGCGGTGCCGACGAACACACCGGATTTGCGCACTTCGATCACGCGTTCCGGCAACTCCTCCTCGACCAACTCGACCGGTCCGAGCTTCAGCCGCGTGCCGCCCACTTCGGTCCACGCTCCTGGAGCCGGGGTGACCGCGCGAATCCGCCTGCTGATCGCCAGTGCCGGTTGATCCCAGCGCACATGCCCGGCTTCCACGCCGACCTTGGGCGCGTAGGAGACGCCGTCGGTGGACTGCGGGACGGCCTGCAAGGTGCCGTCCTGCACCCCGTCGAGCGTCGCTTCCAGCAGGTGGGAGCCGCTGTCGGCCAACCGCTGCAGAAGCGTGCCCGCGGTATCGGTGACGGCGATCTTCTCGGTCACCATGCCGAAGACCGGACCGGTGTCCAGCCCGGCCTCGATCCGGAAGGTGGAGGCGCCGGTGATCTCATCGCCCGCGTCGATCGCGGCCTGCACCGGCGCCGCGCCCCGCCACGCGGGCAGCAGCGAGAAATGCAGGTTGATCCAGCCGAAGCGCGGGATGTCGAGCACCGGCTGGGGCAGCAGCGCGCCGTAGGCGACGACGGGACAGCAGTCCGGGGCCAAGTCGGTGAGCTGCGCCAGGAATTCCGGCTCCGACGGACGACGGGGAGTGAGCACCGGGATGCCGTGCTCGTCGGCCAGCCGACCGACCGGCGACCTGGTCACTTTCCGGCCGCGCCCGGCGACCGCGTCCGGCCGCGTCACCACGGCGATCACCTCGTGACGCGCCGATTCCAGCAAACGCCGCAGCGACGGAACCGCCGGTTCCGGGGTGCCCGCGAAGACGACGCGCATCAGCGGCCGGTCCCGAACGGGTTGGGCCGTCCCGTACCGCTCATCGAGCGCGCCGGACGCACCGTCGATCCCGCTGCGAACCAATCGGATTCGCGGATCACCCGCATCGCCTCCTTGCGCTGGGCCGGGTCGAGACGGTCGATGAACAAGACCCCGTCGAGATGATCGGTCTCGTGCTGCACGCACCGCGCCAGCAGCCCTTCGGCCTCGAAAACGACAGGCGCGCCGTCGACGTCCACGCCGGACGCTCGCACACGCAAGGCCCGGCGCGTGTCGTAGCGCACACCGGGGATCGACAGGCAGCCTTCCGGCCCGACCTGCTCCTCGTCGCCGACAACCTCCCATTGCGGGTTCACCAGATGCCCCGAAGCGTCGCCGGTGTCGTAGACGAACACGCGCAGCCCGACCCCGATCTGCGGCGCGGCCATCCCGACCCCGCCGTCGTCGTGCATGGTCTCGGTCAGGTCGGTCACCAGTTGCCGCAGATCGCGGTCGAACGCGGTGACCTCCGCGGCGCGGGCACGCAGGATGGGATCGCCGAACAGGCGAACGGGCTGGATGGTCACGGCTGGCTCCCGGAAGCGGACGAATACGGTCGCCCCATTCTAGTGAGACACCCGGAAATCCCCGATTCACCTACCGGAAGCTGATAGAACTCCTATGCGGTCCGGGCGGGGTGTCGATCCCTCCGCCCGGCCGCCCGGAAAAGCCCTGGTCAACGACCTTCCGGTGACACCCGGCCCGCTTCTCACCCGCAGGTTCACAACGCGTCGCTGCATTTCACCACCGAACGTGACGGGATCGCGGTGACGGCGCGACGCCCCAGGTCAGAGAGTTTCGAACTTTCCACGCGTGACGGCGTCGGCAGTGCAGTGGTGACGCCGTCACCACCCACCGACCAGGCGTTCATGCGCATCGCAACCATCGTTCCGCACAGACCCTCGGGATCGCGCACCGAAACCTCCCGCTCACGACAACCGAACGTCGAGCCGGACTCGGCCTGCCGTCGCTGCTGTGCAGCGCAATCTGTGGCGAAGTGACCGGCGGTGAGTTCGGCGTAGACGGCGCGGTCGCGGCCATCGGCGTGACTGCGACGCCGAGTCGAGGGTGGCTCGGTCTCATGCCATAGCGCCGGGTTCAGCCGGGTGTGACTGTCAACCGGCACGCAGTACGGTGTCATCTGCTTCCGGTCCGATGCGAAACAGGTTGTCCCAGTGAGAATCCAGCCGCTGCCTCGCCTCGGCCAGCGGCAGCGCAGCGAATGTGCGGTGCTCGTGCTCGGTGATCAGCTCCCACTCCCGGAGTCTGCGTAGCCCGTCTCGGATCTGGAAGTCGAATGTCGTGCCCCATCGCCGCCGGAACCAGTCCTCCACCCGCTGATCGAGTTCGGCGGCGGTGAGCGGCCGGTGGGCGGTGCGCAGGAAGTGGTACGCCAGGACGGCTTCCTTTACCTCCGATTCCTCGGCCGCGCCCAGGAGATGGTGGAACACCCCGGCATCGTTGTCGAGATTGCGGAAATAGAGGTGTTCCGACAACGTCTTCATCAATTTGATCTTGCGGTTCTTGAATTTGGAGAACTGCCGAACCAGGTAACCGCCGAAAGCCGCCACCCCGGCGCCCAGGGTGATCAGCGTGGCCTGGTCCAGCCGCACGGCTTCCTCGCGCAGCCCGACCCAGAATGCCAGCAGCAGTATCAGCGGTCCCAACGAGGCGACCAGCTTGGTGGCGACCACGATGATTCCGGAGACGACCGCGGGCACGCCGATCAGCAGTTTGTCCAGTGGCCGCATTCGCACGCGAACGCTGGGATACAGCATCTCGAGGTCGTTTCTCGGAACGTTCCCGAACAGTTTCAGCAGCACGCCGCCGTTGGGCCGATCCGCGACCGCCTCCGGACGCTCGGTGAACGCGACGTACACCAGGACTTTGCCGTAGCTGACGAATCGGATGGTGCGCCGCCGCAGACCGAACAGACTCCTCACCTGTTCGGTGCGCTCCGATATCCCGCGCCGGAAGAACATCGCCGTGTCGATGTCCGCCTCGTCGACTTCCAACCGCACCTTTACCAGCGAATGCTCGGCGAACGCGCGCTCGATCTCCGCGGCATCGATGCGCGTGAAATCCGCCGCCTCAGCCAGCGCGACCAGTTCACCTTCCACCCGCACCCTCGCCGCCGCCCGGTCCTCGCGTGTGGCGGCATGGACCGCCCGGACATCCTCGGCGGGATCGACCAGCTGATAGTCATCCAGCACCGCCTCACCACGCGCATAGAACTCGTGGTGCACCAGAGCCGACAGCAGACGCGCGAAGTCTACGAACGACTTTCGCTCCGCATCCGGAAGCTCATCCGCACAGAGCGAGACCACCGTGCTCTTGCGGAAGGGAAGGAAGTGTTCGGCAACCATCGGCGACTCCTGTCAACGGCCCGTCCGGTCGGCCATAACCCTAATGGCAGTACAACATTCACCGCGCGAGTGACGGCACCCGGTAGTCCGCGATTTCCCGAGAGCCGCCCTCCGATCGCACCTGGTCGATCAGCTGACTGTTCATCTGGCGCTCGAGTCGAGGCGCGGCAGTCGAATGCCCGGCAGCGTCGGTGACGGCCCGGGTGCCTGTGCTTGGTGCACGGGAACTCGGTGACGAGTGCTGTCGCGGCACCGGGCGGAGCGCGACGGGGCGCGATGAGTCCGGCCGACGCGACCCGTCTACTCGGGAGTGACCGGATATCGTTTCGGGAGGTTTGCCGGATGTTGATTATCGCCGGGCATGTGCGCGTCGACGGATGGATCGCGCCCCTTCGACTGCGCTATCGGTGCAGGTCACCCAGTCGGCACGTCGCCCCAGCAGGTCGGCTTCGAACCGGTCAGCGCACAGAGGGCGTTGAGTGCCGCTTCCAGGAGATAGCCCGAGCCGGAGGAAGATCCCGAATCCACCGGTGCCGCTGCGGAACGAGCGGGAGCGGGGTGGCCGGGGAAGGCCGAGGCGGCAGGAGCGCCGGCTGCCGCCAGCGCCAACCCGGCGATAACAGTCGTCAGGGATTTCCGGAAACGGGTACGGGCAGTTCTCGTGCGCATAGTGTTCGACTATTCGCGGCCGAATCCGAGAACTACAAGACCCACGATGTGGGGTCGAGCGGGTGTGTCGACGACGGTATACCCTGGCGGCCGAATCGCTGTGCCGCGCCGACCAGGAAACGGACCCAGACACCTGAGGCTCGGTTTTCCGCACCAACCGCACCGCGGACCCGGAACGCTTGGCCGGCTGAGTTCAATAGGCTAGGCTATGCGGCGATGATTACCGGGACGGCATTGCGCCACACACGGATTGGTTACCCGGCACTCTTCTGAGCGCCGCGCGGGCCGATTCCGGCCCGGATCAGCTATTCGATCGAGAACCCTGCGCCGACGCGCGGGCTCCACCTCCGTCGTGATGATCACGAGCTTCATAGATCGTTTACGACAGGAGAAAACATGCCCGCACGCTTCAACCACACCATCATCGCGGCCAAGGATCGCCATGAGTCCGCGGCCTTCTTCCGCGATCTCTTCGAGTTCGCCGAAGCCCCTTCATGGGGGGTGTTCACCAACCTGCTCTGCGAGGACGGGGTGCTGCTGCAGTTCGCCGAACCACCGGTCGAGGACATTCAGATGCAGCACTACGCCTTCCTCGTCGACGACGACCTGTTCGAACGGGCCTACGCCAAGCTGTGTGCGCAGGGTATCGAGCACGCGGCCGACCCGTTCTTCCAACGGCCGGGCGCCACCAACACCGGCCACGGCGGACGCGGGGTCTACTTCCGCGACCCTGCCGGGCACGGGATCGAGATGCTCACCCGCCCATATCTGTGACCTCGGACCGATAGCGTTGCGACCCCGCGTTTTACGATCCGTCGA